>NZ_JBFBDW010000007.1:0-210349 GCF_040683455.1 Kitasatospora sp. NPDC093679 | reverse complement strand
GTCACCGGCGGCTACCGCGCCTTCCGCAAGGAGACCCTCCTCGGCCTCGGCATGGACGAGGTCGCCTCCGCCGGCTACTGCTTCCAGGTCGACCTCGCCTGGCGCGCCGTCCGCAACGGCTTCAAGGTCGCCGAGGTCCCCATCACCTTCGTCGAACGCGAACACGGCAACTCCAAGATGAGCCGCAACATCGTCGCCGAAGCCCTCTGGCGCGTCACCACCTGGGGCATCGGCTCCCGCATCGACAAGATCACCGGCGCGGTCTCCGGCGGAGCGAAGAACGCGGGCGGGAGCGCGGGCGGGAGCGCGCGCAGCAAGGCGGACGCGAACTAGGTTCCCGCCCGTCGGAGCGGGTGCGGGGCACCACCGGCGGGGCGAGCATGGGGCTGGGTCACGCAGGGTGCCCGCTCGCGGAGGGAGCCGGTGTGGCAGCGTCGCAGCAACCGGGGATGCGGGCCAGGGCGGCCGAGAAGGCCAGGTCGCTCAAGGCGGTACCCGACCGCGTGCCGCTGATCGGCCGCGCACTGCACCAGGTCGTCCGGGTCAATCTGCTGGACTGCGCCACCCGTCTGGCCGCACAGGCCTTCCTGAGTGCGCTGCCCGCGCTGATGGCACTGGCGGTGTTCGCCCCGGCCTCGATCAAGGAGGGCGTGGTCTCCTCGCTCCGCGAGCAGCTCGGCCTGAAGGGGGCGGCGCAGCAGCAGGTGGCGCAGTTCCTGGACACCGGGCACGACGACGGGGTCTCGCAGAGCTTCGGCGCGGTGGGCGTGATCATCACCCTGCTGTCCGCGACCGCGCTGAGCCGCGCCGTGCAGCGGGTGTGCGAACGCTGCTGGGAGCTGCCGAAGGCCTCGCACCGGATCACCGCCTGGCGCTGGCTGACCTGGCTGTTGGTGTGGCTGGTCGTGCTGGTGTTCCAGCACGCGCTGCACGACGGCTTCGGCGCGGGTCTGTGGTTGGGCATCCCGCTGACCTTCGTGATGGACGCCGCGCTCTGGTGGTGGACGCAGCACCTGCTGCTCGCCGGGCGGATCGCCTGGCGGCTGCTGCTGCCGGGCGCGCTGCTGTGCGGGGTGGCCGTGGTGGGGGTGAACGCGGCGGCCGCGGTGTACCTGCCGCACGCGGTGACGCAGAGCGTCAGCCGGTTCGGCCCGTACGGGGTGGTGTTCACGCTGCTGTCCTGGCTGATCGTGATGTTCACCGCGGTGACGTTCGCGATCGCGCTGGGCCGGGTGCTGACGCAGGAGCCGGGGGTGGCGGCGCTGCTGGGCGTCGAGCCGACCGCCCCGCCGGGGTCCCTGGCGGGCATCGGGACGGCGGGAGCACCGGCGGGCGCGGGGTCGGCCGGAGGGGCCGACACAACGGGTACGACGGGTACGGCGGGAACGGCCGGAGCCGGGCCGGGGGCCGCGGGGGAACAGAACGGCGGCTCCCCGCCGGGCTCCGCGGCGGGCCCGGCCCCCGGTTGAGGCGCCGGACACGACGAGGCCCCGCCGTTCCCGCCACGAGGGCGGGGACGGTGGGGCCTCGGTTCCGGTCCGCGGGTGTCCGGTCCGCAGGTGTCAGAGGATGCGGGTCAGCCTCGACAGGATGGACGGCGGGGCCAGGTCGCCCTGCAGGGTGACGGGCACCTCGATCCGGCCCTCGCCCTCGCCCGCGGAGAGGGTGCCGACCTGGGTGCCTGCCTTCACGGTGTGGCCGAGCTTGGTGGCGTCCAGGGTCAGCGTGGCGGTGATGCCTGACCAGCCGGCGACGGTGAGCTCCTTGGCCGCGACGATCGGCACCGAGCCGCCGAGGCCGTCCTCGACCCGGCCCACGACCTGGCCCTGCTTGGCGAGGGTCTCGCCCCGGAGGCCGTTCTGCACCGACTTGATGATCTTCAGGCTGGGCGCCTGGGCGACCTTGGCCAGGTCGACGCCGGCGACGGCCGGCTGCCGCAGGGTGACGCCGATGATCGTCCGCTTGGTGCCGCCGATCTCCTTGACCGCGGCCCACATCAGCGCGGACTGCGCCGCGGTGGAGGAGCCCGTCTTCACGCCGATGACGCTGCCGCGCTCGGTGAAGACCAGGTCGTTGGTGTTCGGGATGCGCACGTTGTTGTACCGCATCTCCGGCTCGGCGACGATCTGCCGGAAGACGTCGTCCTGCATGGCCTTCTCGGCCAGCTTGAGCTGGTCGGTCGCGGTGCTCTTGGTGTCGTCGTTGTATCCGGCCGGGTCGGCGTAGGTGGTGCTGCCCATGCCGAGCTTGGCGGCCTCGGCGTTCATCTTGGCGACGAAGGCCTCCTCCGAACCGGCGTCCCACCGCGCCAACAGCCGGGCGACGTTGTTGGCCGAGGGCAGCATCAGCAGCTCCAGCGCCTGGTACTGGCTGAGCTCCTGTCCCTCGGTCAGCTGGGCGCGCGACTGGTCCTTGTCGGTGGACTCGGTGGCGGCCGCCTTGTCGACCTTGATCTTCGGGCCGCTCTCGCCCTTCTTGAGCGGGTGCGCCTTGAGGATCAGGTAGGCGTTCATCACCTTGGTGACGCTGGCGATGGACACCGGCGTCTGCTCGCCGGAGGTGCCGACGGTGCCGACCCCGATCACCGCGGCGGCGGACTGGCCCTTGGCCGGCCAGTCCACGGCGAGCTGGTCGCCCTGGAAGGTGAAACCGGTGGGCAGGCCGAGCTTGGTCTCCGGGTCCGGGAGCGGGCGCAGCAGTTGGACGACCACCAGGATGCCGAGCACGAAGGCGAGGAAGACGCTCCAGATCGCCGTCCGCTTGGCGGCGCGGCGCAGCGGGCTGGCCGGGCGGGCGCTGAGGGTGGCGAGCACCTCCATCGCCTCGATGGTGTTCTCCGGCAGCGGGACGGGCGCCGGCGCGGGGGCCGGGTCCGGCGCGGACAGCGGAGGCGGCGGCGGGGGCGGGGTCGGGGTCGGCCGGGACTCCGGACGTGCCGGGGCGGGGCGGGGCTCCGGCTCGGCCGCAGGGGCCGGGGCCGGGGCCGGGCTGCCGGCCGGCTTGCGGGTGTCCTTGAGGGCGGCACCGGCCACCTCGCGGCTGTCCCGCATGGCGAGGCGCGGGTCGGTGGACTTCCCCGAGGGCTTGTCGGGGTCCTCGGCCGGGGCAGCGGGAGAGGCGCCGGCGGGCGTACGGGCCTCGGGAGGCAGGCGGAGCGCGCGGGTCGCGTTGTCGACGGGGAGGCGCAGCGCGCGGGTGGCGTTGTCGACGGGGGCGGCGGCCTCCGGGCCCTTCGCGGGCTCCTTCCCGCTCTCGCCCTCGGCCGCACCGGCGTCGGTGCCGGCCTTGGTGTCGGTGCCGGCCTCGGTGTTGGTGTCGCCGTCGGTGTCGGTGTCCTTGTCGGCGGCCGGGGCAGCGGGCTTCGCGGCGGCGGTCTTCTCGCCGGCGGTCTTCTCGCCGGTGGCCGGCACCGACGGGGCGTCGGCGGCCTTGCGGGCCTCGGCGGGGAGCCGGAGCACGGTGGTGGCGTCCGGGGCGGGCGTCGCCGCGGACGCCTTCCCGGCGGCGCTCTTCTCCGCACCGTTCTTGTCGGCGCCGTTCTTGTCGGCGCCGTTCTTGTCGGCGCCGCTCTTCTCGGCGGGCTTGCGGGTCGCGTCGGCGGGGAGCCTCAGCATGGTGGTCACGTCGCTCGGCGGCTGGTCACCGGCCCCGGCAACCTCGGCGGCCTTGGCGGAGCCGGCGGCGGGGGCGGGGGCCTTCCGGACCTCCGGGGGGAGACGCAGTGCGGTGGTGGCGTTGTCCACCGGCAGCCGGAGCGTGGTGGTGGCCTTGTCCCCGGCCGGGAGGCGGAGGTGGACGGTGGAGCCGCCCGCAGCGGCCGCCGCGACGGCGACCTCCTCGTCGGAGTCGGAGTCGGAGTCCGAGTCGGAGTCGGCGTCACTGTCCGCGTCGGTGTCCGCGTCCGCGTCGTCGGCGGTCGCGCCGGCGTCCTCTGCTTCCCCGTCGGACACCGCTTCCCCGTCGGACGCTTCGTCGCCCTCGGACGCTGCGTCGCCGTCCTCGTCCTCCGGCCGGTCGGCCGCGGCGTCACCGGCGTCCGGCTCCGCAGCCTCCGGCTCGGCGGTGGCCGCGGGCTCGGTCCGGTCCGCGGACTCGGGAGCCTTCGCCGGCTCGGTGCTGCGCACCGGTGCGGTCCCCTCCTTCGTCGCCGAACCCTCGGCCGCCCCGTCGCGCCGCTCTGTGTCGGGGGACTCGCCCACTGACCCTCTCCTCCTCGTCCGCCCGGCGGACCGGCTGCCCGCCTCGGCCGGCGGGCCGAGGGCCGCGCCGATCCTTCATTTTTTCCTACGGGTTCTCGTCCCGTCGGGATGTCTGTACAGTCTCCGCCACCGGTGGCGCGTCAGTCGCGCACACCCCGCCCGACCGGCCGTTTTTCTGCCCGTCCGGGCCCGTCCCCGGCTCAGACGCCGGGCCGCGGGGCACCGGTTCCAGCCTGCCGTGCCAAGGTCACGATTCGGAGGCGTACTCGACAAGCCTGTGTGAGAGGCGTCACGCTGTCTGTCATCCACGCGGGGAGGCTTGGATGGGCAGGAGCCGCAGAACAATTCCCGAGGAGCTGTTGCTGCTCGCACTGGACCCGGCCACGGGTACCACTGCGCAGCCCCAGACCCTCGACCTCGGACTCGCCGGGGCACAGCTGGTCGAGCTGTCCCTGGCCGGACGCATCGCCCCGGACGGGGACCGGATCGCCGTGGTTCTCGCACGGCCGACCGGTGATCCGACCCTCGACCACGCCCTGGAACTGCTGCGACGGCGCGGCAGTGCGGTCCGGGCGTCGCACTGGATCGGCGGGCCCCGGTTGGGCCTTCGGCAGACGTACCTGGCGCACCTGGAGCGCTGCGGCATGGTGACCGCCGTGCCGGGCCAGATGTGCGGAGTGCTGCCGACGACGCGTTACCAGGCGTCGGACGACTGCACCAACGCCGCGATCAAGCAGCGTCTGGACACCGCGATCCGCACCGGCGTGCCGCCGGACCCGCGGACGGCCGCGCTGGCCGCGCTGGCGCACGCGGTGGGTCTGGGCAAGCACCTCTATCCCGGCAACGAGGGCCGCTCCTCGCGGTCCCGGCTGCGGGACCTGATCCGCTACGACCCGCTCGGCGGGATGGTGGCGCACGCGGTGATGGACGTGCAGAACGGTCTGCCGGCCCAGCAGAACCGCGGTGCGGCCCCGGCGGCGGGCGGGCGTCCTGCGCCGGCGAGGCCGGCCGCGGGCGGGCACCCGGTCGCCACCCGGGTGGGCGCGCGTTGATCGGCCCGCGCCGTAGGTGAGTGCGTGAGGGGCGGCCCGTCCGGCAGTCTTCCTGCCGGACGGGCCGCCCCTCCGCGTGTCACCCGCCGTCCGGGCGTTCGGGGCGCCGTGGCGGGGTAGGAGTGCGGACACCGCGCGGGGGCGGGCTTTTACCGCGCGCGACGACCAAGTGCAAGGCATGCCATCCCGATTACACACTTTTCCGATGATCTGTTCTAGTCCGCTGGGAGGATTCGCCCGCATGGAGCAGAGACAAGATGGCATGCTCTCCACGTCAGGGGGGGTTGGTACCAATTTCCACACTGTTCCGAGGTGCAGCGCTGCCGTCTGTGCCAGAGGTCCGGCCGGAGGTCGATGTGTCCGCCAGCGTCAATCCCACCGTGCGCCGCCGCAGGCTCGGCGCCGAACTCCGGCGCCTGCGCGAGCTCAAGGGCATGACCGCGGAGGAGGTGGCGGGCCGCCTGATGGTCTCCCAGTCGAAGATCAGCCGGCTGGAGAACGGTCGGCGCAGCATCAGCCAACGTGACGTCAGGGACCTGTGCGACGTGTACGAGGTTGCCGACGAGCGGGTCCGCGCCGGGCTGATGGAGATGGCCCGCGAGTCCCGCCAGCGCGGCTGGTGGCACGAGTTCGGCGACATCCCGTACAGCGTCTACATCGGTCTGGAGGCGGAGGCCTCCTCGATCCGGGCGTACGAGTCCTCGTTCGTGCCGGGGCTGCTGCAGACCCGGGAGTACGCGGCGGCCGTGGTCGCCGGCACCTTCCCGGACTACGACGCCCAGGCGGTGCAGCGCCGGGTCGAGGTCCGGATGAAGCGTCAGCTGCGGATAGACGGCGACAGCGAGGACCGGCTCGGCAGCCTGTGGGTCGTCATAGACGAGGCGGTGCTGCGCCGCGAGGTCGGCAGCCGGGCGGTCATGGCGGACCAGCTGTGCCAGCTGCTGGCGCTCAGCGAGCGGCCGTACATCAACCTGCAGGTGATCCCGTTCAGCCACGGGGCGCATCCGGGCATGAGCGGCACATTCTCCCTGATGGAGTTCCCCGAGTCTGCCGATTCGACCGTTGTCTACTTCGAAGGGGTGACGAGCGATCTCTACCTGGAGAAGGAGGCCGACGTGCGCCGCTATACCAATCTGTATGACCACCTGCGGGCCGCGGCGCTCAGTGTCGCGGACAGTCGGTCACTGATGCACACCATTGCAGAGGGGTTCAAGCAATGACCACCACGTCCACGACCAATCTGACCTGGCGCAAGAGCAGCCACAGCGGCGGCAACGGCGCCTGTGTGGAGATCGCCGTCCCGGACACCCGCTCGATCGCGGTACGCGACTCCAAGGACCCGGAGGGCCCCCGACTGGAGTTCTCGAACGCCGCTTGGGCCGCCTTCACCACGGCCGTCGCGGCGGGTGCCTTCGGCGAGGTCTGACGGCGGTGCCGCGACGCGCTACCCGGCGGTCCTCACCCGACCGGGTAGCGCTCCGCCCAGCCCGCGGTGCCGTGCAGTTCGGGCCCGTGCACCAGTTCCAGCGCGAAGTCGTCCGCCATCTCCAGGATCGTGCCGCGTCCCTCCAGCTCCGCCACCAGATCGGCGGGCAGCGCCGTCTCCCCGTGCAGCGCGCCCAGCAGGTTCCCGCAGATCGACCCGGTGGAGTCGCTGTCTCCGGAGTGGTTGACGGCCAGCAGCAGCCCGGACCGCACGTCCTCCGCCACCAGCGCGCAGTAGACGCCGATGGCCAGTGCCTCCTCCGCGACCCAGCCCTCGCCGAGCGCCTCGACCCGCTCCGCGGTGGGCTCGCCGGCCCGGACGGCGTCCAGGGCGGCCCGCAGGGCCGCGGTGGTCTCCTCGTGCGCGGGCCGCTCGGAGAGCAGCGCCAGTGCGAGGTGCACGCCCTCCTCCGGGGTGCCGCCGCGGGCCACCGTGTGGACGATCACCGCGAAGGCGCCGGCCGCCAGGTAGCCGGTCGGGTGGCCGTGCGTCAGGACGGAGCACTCCACCGCGAGCTGGAAGACCAGTCCCGGGTCCCAGGCGGTCAGCAGGCCGAACGGCGCCGCCCGCATGACCGTGCCGCAGCCCTTGGAGTGCGGGTTGCGGGGCGCCTCGACGGTGCCCAGCCGCTCGGCGTCGGGCCCGGAGAGCCCGGTGAGGCAGGCCTGGCCGGGCGCCCGCTGGGCGTAGAGCCACTCCTGGCGGCCCAGCCAGCCGAGGTCTCCCCGGCGCTCGTCCGGGCCCCAGTCCTGCTGGGTGGCGTACCAGCGCCGGTAGGCCTTGTGGACGTCGGTCGGCGGGTGCCAGGTGCCGGCGTCCCGGCCGATGTGCGCGCGGATCAGGCCGTCCAGGGTGAACAGGCTCATCTGGGTGTCGTCGGTGACCGCGCCGCGCCGCCCGTACGCGGGCACGTAGCCGGTCACGCCGAGCGGTCCGTGCGCGGAGCGGATCTTCTCCAGGGAGTCGAACTCGACCCCGGCCCCGAGCGCGTCGCCGACCGCCCCGCCGAGCAGGCAGCCCCGGACCCGACTGCGGAAGTCCTGCTGCTGCGCACGTGACCACAGGGGCATCACGGGTCTTCGCCTTTCGTCCGGGGCGGGCCAGCGGCCGCGGCGGGCCGGGAGCCTGCACTGTATTCGAAGAACCGTACGGGCAGGCGCCGGGGTGGCGGACCTCCACGCCGCCGGCACCCGCAGCTTCCGGCCGTCCCGTGTCCGTCCCGCGGCCGCGCAGGGTCCCTGCCGCGCGCCACCGCGGACGGGCTACGACCGGGGACCGGTCCGACCCTGAGACCGCCTCAGGGTCGGGTGCGACGACGGGCGTACCCGGATCCAGCCCTGCGGGGCGATGCCCGGACGTCCCGCAGCGCCTCTAATGGAAGGGCAAGCAAGCGACGACTCGGAGGGGTTGAACGAGATGGCGGAGCAGGAGCAGGGGGCGCCGAACCGGTCCGGCCGCAGGACGCTGGTGCGGGTGGCCGTTCCGGTCGCGGTGGTGGCGGCGGTGGCCGCCGGTGTCGGCCTGGTGCCGGCGCTGGCCAGCGACTCCGGCCCGAACCTGCCGTCGGTGACGGCGGAGCAGCTGGTGGCGAAGGCGCTGGGTTCGGACACCGAGGCGCTCTCCGGCACCGTCCAGATGAAGGCCGACCTGGGGGTCCCGTCCCAGCTGCTCGGCGCGGCGGGCGGGTTCGCGCAGGGCGCGGGCGGCTCCGGTGCGCCCGGCGGTTCCTCGGGTTCCGGCGGCGCGCAGCCGCAGGCGAAGCTGGCGGAGCTGCTGGCCGGCCAGCACACCCTGCAGGTCGCGGTGGACGGCCCGGACCGGCAGCGGATCGGTCTGGTGGAGGACCTGGCCGGCTACGAGCTGGTGCACAACGGCACGGACGTCTGGGCGTGGGACAGCTCCTCCAACGAGGCCGTGCACCTGACGGCTCCGCAGGGCGCCGCCGGGAAGCGGTCCGAGCGGCCGTCGGTGGCTCCGGTGACCCCGCAGGACGCGGCGAAGCGGTTCCTGGCCTTCGCCTCGGGCAGCACGACGGTCGCGGTGGACGGCACCATGACGGTCGCCGGCCGGGACGCGTACCGGCTGACGCTGACCCCGAAGGGGCAGGGCTCGACGATCGCCCGGGTGCGGATCGCGGTGGACGCGGAGCACGGGGTGCCGCTCTCGGTGCAGGCGACGGCCGCCTCCGGCGGTCCGGTGCTGGACGTGCACTACAGCAAGGTGTCGTTCGACCGGCCGGCCGCCTCGGTCTTCGCCTTCACCCCGCCGAAGGGCGCCAAGGTGACGGAGCACCGGGCCGGCGACGGGCCGGCCGGGCACGGCCTGCCGGACGGCACGTCGCTCGGCAAGCCGTCCGGGAAGCCGGCCGGCGGCGCGCCGGACGTGCAGGTGACGGGCGAGGGCTGGACGACCGTGGTGTCGACCCGGCTGCCGCTCGACGAGGTGTCCGGGCAGGGCGGCCACGGCGCCAAGGGCGGGCCGCAGGGCGCGCTGTCCCTGGTGAAGGCGTTCGGCAAGCCGGTCGGCGGCGGCACGCTGATCGGCACCAAGGTGGTGAACGTCCTGGTGACGGACGACGGCCGGGTGTTCGCCGGCGCGGTGACGCTGCCGGTGCTGCAGCACGCGGCCGGGGTGAAGTAGCCGTGGCCGGCGCCCCTTCTGCGGAGCGGTCGGGCCCGGCGGAGCGGTCGGGGGGTCGGGCCTTCGCGGGCCCGGCCCCCGCCGGCGCGTCCGGGGACGTGATCCGCACCCGCGGCCTGACCAAGCGCTTCGGCGACCGGACGGCGGTGGACGGGCTGGACCTGGTGGTGCCGCGCGGCAGCGTGTTCGGCTTCCTCGGCCCGAACGGCTCCGGCAAGACGACGACGATCCGGATGCTGATGGGCCTGATCGCGCCGTCGGCGGGGTCGGCGTCGGTGCTGGGGGCGCCGATGCCGCAGTCGGTCGGCGCGGTGCTGCCCCGGGTGGGGGCGCTGATCGAGGGCCCGGCGCTGTACGGGTTCCTGTCCGGGCGGGCCAACCTGGTGCGCTTCGACGCGGCCGATCCGACCGCCGATCCGCGGACGAGGGAGCAGCGGGTGGCCTCCGCGCTGGAGCGGGTCGGGCTGTCGGCCGCGGCGGGCCGCAAGGCGCGCGGCTACTCGCTGGGGATGAAGCAGCGGCTCGGGCTGGCGGCGGCGCTGCTGCGGCCGCGGGAGCTGCTGGTGCTGGACGAGCCGACCAACGGCCTGGACCCGCAGGGCATGCGGGAGATCCGCGCACTGGTGCGGGAGCTGGCGGCGGACGGCACGACGGTGTTCCTCTCCTCGCACCTGCTGGACGAGATCGAGCAGGTCTGCACGCACGCCGCGGTGATGTCGCGCGGCCGGCTGGTGGTGCAGGGCACGGTGGCCGAGCTGGCCGCCCGGGCGCAGGGCCGCCTGGTCGTGCGGACGGCCGACGTCGAGGAGGCCGTCCGGGTGCTGAAGGAGCACGGGGTGACGGACCTGCGGCCGGCCGACGGGTCGGTGGACGGTCTCCCGCCGGAGGGCGAGGACGCGCTGCCGGCGGTGTGCGCGGCCCTCGTCGGTGCAGGGGTGCGGGTGCGCGGCTTCGCGGTGGAGCGGGGCACGCTGGAGGACGCCTTCGTGGCGCTGACCGGGGAGGGTTTCGATGTCGCGGGCTGAGACGGTGCCGCAGGGTGCCGCGGTGGCGGCGGGCCGGCCCCGGGCGGGAGCGGCGGGGTACGCGGCGCTGTTCACCAGTGAGCTGGCGATGACCTTCCGCCGGGCGCGGACGATCGCGATGCTGGGCGTCCTGGCGACGCTGCCGGTGCTGATCGGCGTCGTGGTGCGGGTGCACACCGGCGGCAGCCGCGGCGAGGGGCCGGCGTTCGTCGCCCAGGTGACCCAGAACGGGCTTTTCCTGGTCTTTACGGCCTTGGCCGTCACTTTGCCCGTCTTCCTGCCGATGACGGTGGGCGTGGTGGCGGGGGACGCGATCGCCGGCGAGGCGGCCACCGGGACGCTGCGCTACCTGCTGGTCGCGCCGGCCGGGCGGACGCGGCTGCTGGCGGCGAAGTTCACCGCGGCGCTGGTGTTCTGCCTGGCGGCCACCGGGGTGGTGGCCCTGTCGGCGCTGGCCACCGGGGCGGCGCTGTTCCCGCTGGGTGAGGTGACGCTGCTGTCGGGGGACGCGATCGGGGTCGGCGAGGCGCTGCTGCGGGCGGTGCTGGTGGCCGGGGTGGTCGCGCTGTCGCTGGCCGGGCTGGTGGCGGTCGGCCTGTTCGTGTCGACGCTGACGGGCAGTGGCATCGCCGCGATGGCGACCACGGTGGTGCTGGTCATCACGGTGCAGATCCTGGACGGCTTCCCGCAGTTGCACGCGGTGCAGCCGTTCCTGTTCACCCACCGGTGGCTGAGCTTCTCGGACCTGCTGCGCGAGCGCATGTACTGGGACGGCGTGCTGGAGAACCTGGGGCTGCAGGCGGTCTACGTGGCGGTGTTCGGCTCGGCGGCGTGGGCGCGCTTCACCGGGCGGGACGTCACGGTCTGATCCGGCCGGCCCGGCCGGATCGGGGCCGACGGCCCGTCAGCGGACGGGGACCATCCGGGAGGCGGCGGCCGCGCAGGCCAGCACCGGCAGCTGGGCGGGGGCGATCAGGAAGAGCGGCGACCACTCGGGGCAGACCAGGCGGACGCCGGCGGTCAGGCCGTACAGCCGGGCGCGGTGGGAGCCCTTGAGGTCGACCCGGTCGAGCCGGTACGGGCCGTCGAGGGTTATCGCGGGGCGGCCGTGGCGCTGCCACTCGATGCGGACGGTGCCGCCGCTGGGGGTGCCGGTGACCAGCAGGTCGCCGCTCTCGGCGGCGTCGAGCTCCCGTCGGACGGCGGGCAGGCGCAGGGCCGCGCCGCGGGCGAGGAGGTCGTCGGCGGCGTCGCGCAGCGTCTGGGCGGCGCGTCCTGGACCCGTGGCGACACGGCGGAACGGCCGGGCGAGCTGCCCTGTGAGTTGACCCGTGAGGTGGACCATCACAACCCTCCTGTGGCCGTGCGGGCGCCCGCACAGAACGGGGTTTCCGTCGGCCGGCGGCGGTGGCACCCCGGACGTTAGCAGTCCGAGACCTGGGTTGAGGAGATCCGGCGGGGACTTCTTCACAGCGGGATTCCCGGTGCGAACGACCCCTGCGCGGAGAGCGTTCGGGCGGTCTCAGCGGGTGACGGCCGAGGCCGTTCCGGGGGTGGTTCCGGGGGCCTCGGGGACGCCGTCCGCGGGCAGTGCGGCGGCTGCCGCGGCCGCTGCGGCGAGGGCGGCCCGGTCGGCCCGGATCCGGCGCAGCGCGTCGAAGGTGAGGACGGCGAGGGCGGCCCAGACGAGGGCGAAGCCGGCCCAGCGGGCGGGCGGCATCGACTCGTGGAAGACGGCGATCCCGATGAGGAACTGGAAGACCGGTGCGAGGTACTGCAGCAGGCCGAGGGTGGTGAGCGGGACGCGGACGGCGGCGGCGCCGAAGCACAGCAGCGGGACGGCGGTGATGAGGCCGCTGATCATGAGCAGCCCGGAGTGCGCCCAGGCGGAGCTGCCGTCGACGGCGTGGCCGAAGCTGCCCTCACCGCGCACCTGCAGCCAGATCAGGAAGCCGAGGGCGAAGGGGAACATCGCGGCGCTCTCGAGCGCGAAGCCCTCCATACCGCCGAGGGCGACCTTCTTCTTCAGCAGGCCGTAGGTGGCGAAGCTGAGGGCGAGGGTGAGGGCGATCCACGGGGGCCGGCCGTAGCCGACGGCGAGGACGACGACGGCGAGGACGCCGATCCCGACGGCGGCCCACTGGGCGCGGCGCAGCCGTTCGCGCAGCAGCAGGACGCCGAAGGCGATGGTGACGAGCGGGTTGATGAAGTAGCCGAGGCTGGTCTCGACGACGTGGCCGGAGTTGACGCCCCAGATGTAGACGCCCCAGTTGACGGAGACCACCGCGGCGGCCAGGCCGACCATGGCGAGGCGGCGGGGCTGGGCGAGCAGCGGGCGGATCCACGCCCAGCGGCGCTGGACGAGCAGCATCAGGAGCACGGCGGCGAGCGACCAGACCATCCGGTTGGCGAGGATGTCGACGGCTCCGGCGGGCTCCAGCAGGGGCCAGAAGAGCGGGAAGAGACCCCACATGCCGTAGGCGGCGGCGCCGTACCAGAATCCGCGGCCGGTGTCGTGCTCGTCCTTCATGCCGCTCCGTCCCTCACGCGCGCAAGTACCGGGTCGACGGTAGCGGCGGAAGCGGAAGATGTCACGCCCGTATCCACACTTTGGTCATGACAGTTGCCTTACGCACCCGGTTCCGGGCCGGGGCCTCCCCCGCGGCGGCCCGCGGGGTCGAGCGCGGCCAGCCCGTCGAGCACCCGTGGCAGGCCGAAGGCGTAGGCGTGGGCCGCGCTGGAGGCGGCGCCGTGGGCCTCGCCGGCCGCGGTGCCGATCCGGGCGGCGGTCGGGAAGCGCCCGGGGTCGAAGACCTTGGCGAGCAGGTCGGCGTTGCCGGCCCACCACTGCTCGTCGCTCATCGCGCTCTCCTGCTCGGCGGCCCGCTCGTCGGCGGCGGCCCGGGCACAGCTGTGCACGAAGCCGAGCACGAAGGAGAGGGCGGCGTCCGTCTCGACGTCGCCGAGGCCGAGCCCTTCGAGGGCGCACAGCTCGTACTCGTACTTGGCCATCAGGCCGGGGCCGAGCGGGGGGCGGCCGGTGGCGACCTCCGCGACCCAGGGGTGGGCGGCGAACAGGGCGGCGTTGTCGTCGGCGACGGCGGCCGTCCGGGCCCGCCAGCCGCCGTCGGCGGGGGTGCGGCGGGGCATGGCGGCGTAGACGGTGTCGAGCATGAGGTCGAGGAGTTCGGCCTTGCCCGGCACGTAGGTGTAGAGCGCCATCGGGGAGAGGCCGAGCCGCTGGGCGACGGCGCGCATGGTGACGGCGGCGACGCCCTCGGCGTCGGCGAGGGCGATCGCGGCGGCGGCGATCTCGGGCACCGTCCTGGCCTGCCGGGGGCCGCGGCGGCCGGGCCGCTCCTCACCCCCGCCCCAGAGCAGCGCGAGGGTGCGCGCCGGATCTCCTGCACTGCTGCGGTCGCTCGACATGGCCGGAATTCTCCCACCGCTTTTCTCCGTACTATGTATAGTGTACGCCGTACGGAGAATGGGAGGCGCATGACTGCGTTCGACGGAGAGTTCGACGGAGAGTTCGACGGCAGGGTCGACGGAGAGTTCGACCGACAGGTGCGGCGGCTGACCGCCCTGGGCTACCCGGCCCTGGCCGGACTGCCGGAGGAGGGCTTCACCGCCCTGCTGGAGCCGCTGCGCGCGGCCGCCGGCCCCGGCGCACCGCCGGAGGGCGGCCGGGTGCCGTTCGTCCTGGTGGTGACCGGGGAGGTGGTGCCGATCGAGGAGGTGGTACCGCTGACCACGCTCGCCGGCCGCACGCGCCCGGGGGTCGTGGACCGGCACTACCCCGAGGGCGACCTCGCCCGCTTCACCCCGACCGTGGCGCTGCCGAACGGCCGGGCCTACCTGCTGCTGGACGTCGACCGCGGCGAGGAGTTCTGCGGCGCCGTTCCGCGGGAGGCGATGGCCGTGGTCGCCGACCGCGGCCGCACCCCGCTGACGATCGAGGAGGGCCTCGCCCTGGTCGTCCAGTATCCGGAGCTGCTCGCCACCAACAAGTGCTTCTCGCTCGGCGCCTCGCGCTGCGGCGACCGCCGGGTGCCCGCGCTGTGGATCAGCAAGGGCGCCCCCAAGCTCGGCTGGTGCTGGGAGGGCAACCCGCACAGCTGGCTCGGCATGGCCTCCGCGGGCGGCCGGGCCTGAGGCCGGACGGGCGCACCGCGGGCCCCGGGGGTGCACCCCCGGGGCCCGCGCCGACGTGCGGTCAGACCACCGTCCAGGTGTCGTTGCCGGTGAGCAGGGCGCCCAGGTCGCCGGGGCCGCGGTCGGCGGCGGCCCGCTCCAGCTGTTCGGCCATCAGGTCGTCGTAGACCGGCCGCTCGACGGAGCGCAGCACCCCGATCGGGGTGTGGTGCAGGGTGTCGGCGTCGGCGAGCCGGGTGAGGGCGAAGGCGGTGGCGGGGCCGGGGGTGTGCGCGTCGTGGACGAGCACCTCGGCCTCGTTCTGGGGGGTGACGGTGCGGACGGCGAGTTCGCCGCCGGGGCCGCGGAAGACGCCCTGGTCGGTGCCGAAGCGGATCGGCCGGCCGTGTTCGAGGCGGATCAGCGCCTCGTCGCGGGTGCCGGGCTCCTTGAGGACCTCGAAGGCGCCGTCGTTGAAGATGTTGCAGTTCTGGTAGATCTCCACGAGGGCGGTGCCCTGGTGCTCGGCGGCGGCGCGCAGCACGGACTGCAGGTGCTGGCGGTCGGAGTCGATGGTGCGGGCGACGAAGGTGGCCTCGGCGCCGATCGCCAGCGAGAGCGGGTTGAACGGCGCGTCCAGGGAGCCCATCGGCGTGGACTTGGTGATCTTCCCGACCTCGCTGGTGGGCGAGTACTGGCCCTTGGTGAGGCCGTAGATCCGGTTGTTGAACAGCAGGATCTTCAGGTTGACGTTGCGCCGCAGGGCGTGGATCAGGTGGTTGCCGCCGATGGAGAGCGCGTCGCCGTCGCCGGTGACCACCCAGACGCTGAGGTCGCGCCGGGAGGTGGCGAGGCCGGTGGCGATCGCCGGCGCTCTGCCGTGGATGGAGTGCATCCCGTAGGTGTTCATGTAGTACGGGAAGCGCGAGGAGCAGCCGATGCCGGAGACGAAGACGGTGTTCTCGCGGCGGACGCCGAGTTCGGGCATGAAGGACTGGACGGCGGCGAGGATCGCGTAGTCGCCGCAGCCGGGGCACCAGCGGACTTCCTGGTCGGTCTTGAAGTCCTTGGCGCTCTGCGGGCCGTCGGCCTTGGGCACCAGGGAGAGCGATCGGAATTCGGTCATCGCTGGTCCTCCGCGTCGAGGGTGCCGATCGCCGCGTGCAGCACATCGGCCAACTGGGCGGCCTTGAAAGGAAGTCCGCGGACCTGGTTGTAGGACTGGGCGTCCACGAGGTACTTGGCGCGCAGCAGCAGCGCGAGCTGGCCGAGGTTCATCTCGGGGACGATGACCTTGTCGTAGCCGCGCAGCACCTGGCCCAGGTTGGCCGGGAAGGGGTTGAGGTGGCGCAGGTGGGCCTGGGCGATGCGGCCGCCGTCGGCGCGGACCCGGCGCACGGCGGCGGTGATCGGCCCGTAGGTGGAGCCCCAGCCGAGGACCAGGACCCGGGCGTCGCCGTGCGGGTCGTCGACGTCCAGCGGCGGGACCTCGATGCCGTCGATCTTGGCCTGCCGGGTGCGGACCATGAAGTCGTGGTTGGCCGGGTCGTAGGAGATGTTGCCGGTGCCGTCCTGCTTCTCGATGCCGCCGATCCGGTGCTCCAGGCCGGGGGTGCCGGGCACCGCCCAGGGGCGGGCCAGGGTGCGCGGGTCGCGCTTGTAGGGCCAGAAGGCGCGGCTGCCGTCGGGCAGTTCGTGGTTCGGCTCGGTGGCGAAGTCGACGGCGAGGTCGGGCAGTTCGTCGACGGCGGGGATGCGCCAGGGTTCGGAGCCGTTGGCGAGGTAGCCGTCGGAGAGCAGGAAGACCGGGGTGCGGTAGGTCAGCGCGATCCGGGCCGCCTCCAGGGCGGCGGTGAAGCACTCGGCGGGGGTGGCGGGGGCGACGACGGGCACGGGTGCCTCGCCGTTGCGGCCGAACATCGCCTGCAGCAGGTCGGCCTGCTCGGTCTTGGTGGGCAGGCCGGTGGACGGGCCGCCGCGCTGGATGTCCACGACCAGCAGCGGCAGTTCGAGGGAGACGGCCAGGCCGATGGTCTCCGACTTGAGGGCGACGCCGGGGCCGGAGGTGGTGGTGACGCCGAGCGCGCCGCCGAAGGCCGCGCCGAGGGCGGCGCCGATGCCGGCGATCTCGTCCTCGGCCTGGAAGGTCCGCACGCCGAAGTTCTTGTGCTTGGACAGCTCGTGCAGGATGTCCGAGGCCGGGGTGATCGGGTAGGACCCGAGGAACAGCGGCAGGCCGGAGCGTGTCGAGGCGGCGATCAGGCCGTAGGAGAGCGCCAGGTTGCCGGAGATGTTGCGGTAGGTGCCCGAGGGCAGTGCGGCCGGGGCGATCTCGTAGGAGACCGCGAAGTCCTCGGTGGTCTCGCCGAAGTTCCAGCCGGCGCGGAAGGCCAGGATGTTGGCCTCGGCGATGTCCGGTTTCTTGGCGAACTTCTGCCGCAGGAAGGTCTCGGTGCCCTTGGTCGGGCGGTGGTACATCCAGGAGAGCAGGCCGAGCGCGAACATGTTCTTGGCGCGTTCGGCGTCCTTGCGGGCCAGGCCGCTCTCCTTGAGCGCCTCCAGCGTCAGGGTGGTCAGCGGCACCTTGTGCAGCCGGAAGGCGTCCAGCGAGCCGTCGGCGAGCGGGTCGGCGGCGTAGCCGACCTTCGCCAGGGCGCGCTTGGTGAACTCGTCGGTGTTGACGATGATCTCGGCGCCGTGCGGCACGTCGGGCAGGTTGGCCTTGAGCGCGGCCGGGTTCATCGCCACCAGCACGTTGGGGGCGTCGCCGGGGGTCAGGATGTCGTGGTCGGCGAAGTGCAGTTGGAAGCTGGAGACGCCCGGCAGGGTGCCGGCGGGTGCCCGGATCTCGGCCGGGAAGTTCGGCAGGGTGGAGAGGTCGTTGCCGAAGGACGCCGTCTCCGAGGTGAAGCGGTCACCGGTGAGCTGCATGCCGTCGCCGGAGTCCCCGGCGAACCGGATGATCACCCGGTCGAGCCGCTGGGTGGGCTTGACGGGACGCCCCTGCCTGGCCGAGGGAGGCGCCGAGCCGGCCCGGCCCTCGCCCCCGTCCGAGCCGTCCACTGCCTCTGACTGATCGACCTGACTGGTCACTGCCGCGGACCTCCTCGTGGGCGCCAGCCGCGGGCGTGAGCCGTGTGCCCCGTCCGCCTGGTGCACCACTCGCATCCTAAGGCGGACCGGGATCACCGGACCGGAACTCGGGCACGTGGAGTCGCTCGATGCGCCATCTTCGATCGACGGGCAACCGGGAGCGGACGGGTGCGGTCAGGAGTTCAGGTAGGTGAGCACCGCGAGCACCCGGCGGTGGTCCTCGGGGCTCTGGCCGAGGCCGAGCTTGAGGAAGATGTTGCTGACGTGCTTCTCCACGGCGCCGTCGGAGACCACCAGCTTCCGGGCGATCGCCGCGTTGGTGCGGCCCTCGGCCATCAGCCCGAGCACCTCGCGCTCGCGCGGCGTGAGGCCCTCCAGGACGTCCCCGCGGCGGCTGCGGATGAGCAGCTGCTGGACGACCTCCGGGTCGAGCGCGGTGCCGCCGCCGGCCACCCGGACGACCGCGTCCACGAACTCACGGACCTCCGCGACCCGGTCCTTCAGCAGGTAGCCCACACCGCGGGTGGAACCGGCCAGCAGCTCGCCGGCGTACTGCTCCTCGACGTACTGGGACAGCACCAGCACACCCAGCCCCGGGTACAGCCCGCGCAGGGTGACGCAGGCGCGCACGCCCTCGTCGGTATGGGTGGGGGGCATCCGCACGTCGGCCACGACCACGTCCGGCAGGGCCTCGGCCTGCGCGAGGTCGTGGACGGTCTTCAGCAGCGCCTCGCCGTCGCCGACGCCGGCGACCACCTCCAGCCCCCGGTCGGTGAGCAGCCTGGTGAGGCCCTCCCGCAGCAGGACGGAATCCTCGGCGATCACGACGCGCAGCATTGGTGACGAGCCCCCTTCGACACGGTGGGCCGCCCCCGTGACCGGCCCTCCCACCCGAAACTCACATGGTACGGATCGCGACCGCGTCGCAGAGCCCCTGCAGGGCGGCCTTGGCCGGGCACTCCGGCAGCGGGTCGAGCAGCGCGCGGGCCTCCTCGGCGTACCGCAGGGTCTCCCGGCGGGCGCGCTCCAGGGCGGGGTGGCGGCGCAGCAGGCGCAGCGCCTCGCCGTGCAGCTCGTCGTCCTCGGCAAGGTCGCGGTCCAGGAGCTCGCGCAGCCGCAGGTCGGCGGGGTCGTCCTCGTCCACCGGGGTCTGCTTCAGCAGCAGCACCGGCAGGGTGGGGACGCCCTCGCGCAGGTCGGTGCCCGGGGTCTTGCCGGACTCGTGGCTGTCGCTGGCGATGTCGAGCACGTCGTCGGCGAGCTGGAAGGCGGTGCCCATGCGCTCGCCGTACTGGGTGAGGATGTCGACCATCCACGGCTCGGCGCCGGACATCAGGGCGCCGAAGCGGCAGGAGACGGCGACCAGCGAGCCGGTCTTGCCGGCGATGACGTCCAGGTAGTGCTGCAGCGGGTCGTCGGCCGGACGGGGGCCGGCGGTCTCCAGGATCTGGCCGGTGACGAGGCGCTCGAAGGCGTCGGCCTGGATCCGGACGGCCTCCGGGCCGAGGTCGGCGAGGACCTGGGAGGCCCGGGAGAAGAGGAAGTCGCCGGTGAGGATGGCGACCGAGTTGTCCCAGCGGGAGTTGGCGCTGGGGGCGCCGCGGCGGACGGGGGCCTCGTCCATGACGTCGTCGTGGTACAGCGTGGCGAGGTGGGTGAGCTCGACGACGACCGCGGCCGGCACCACGCCGGGCGCGTACGGGTCGCCGAACTGGGCGGCGAGCATGACCAGCAGCGGGCGGAAGCGCTTGCCGCCGGCCTCGATGAGGTGGCTGGCGGTGACGGTGATGAACGGAACCTCGCTCTTCACCGCCTCGGCGAGCGCGGTCTCGACCGCGTCCATCCCGGTCTGGACGTCACGGGTCAGATCGCGGTCCTGCACGCTCAGCCCGAAGGGCCCCACGACGGTCACGAAGACCACTCCTGTCCCTGGTCGTTCCCAGCGGCCTGGTCCCCCTGGTCGCCGCCTCTGCGCGTACTGCTGCACGCACTAGGCAGCGTATCCGGTCACGAGTGGATCACAGCACGGGCATGTCCCCAAGCAGCGCGTCGGGGTGCTGGGAAGGGCCGTCCGGAAGTCCGTCCGGGCGCCCGGACGAACGCGGGCGGGCACGGACGCGCCCGGCCCCCGCCGAGCGGCGGGGGCCGGGCGTCGGTTGCCGGGCGGAGGGGCCGGGCGGCCTAGCGGACGAAGAGCGAGGCCTTCGACGCCAGGTCGAGGAAGTACTGCGGCAGCAGGCCGAGGCCGAGGGTGACCAGCACGCCGACGCCGATGGCGGTGGCGGTGAGCGGGCTGGGCACGGCCACCGAGGGGCCCTGCGGCTGCGGGTCGGAGAAGAACATCAGCACGATGACGCGGATGTAGAAGAACGCCGCGACGGCCGAGCTGAGCACGCCGACGATCACCAGCGGGGTGGCGCCGCCGGCCGCCGCGGCCTGGAAGACCGCGAACTTGCCGGTGAAGCCGCTGGTCAGCGGGATGCCGGCGAAGGCCAGCAGGAACAGTGCGAAGACCGCCGCGACCAGCGGGGAGCGCCGGCCGAGGCCGGCCCAGCTGGACAGGTGGGTGGCCTCGCCCTTGGAGTCCCGCACCAGGGTGACCACGGCGAAGGCGCCGAGCGTCACGAAGGAGTAGGCCAGCAGGTAGAAGAGGACGGCGCTCAGGCCCTGCCGGTTGGTGGCGATCACGCCGGTGAGGATGAAGCCGGCGTGGGCGATCGAGGAGTAGGCGAGCAGCCGCTTCACGTCCTGCTGGGTGACCGCCAGGATCGCGCCCGCCACCATGGTGAGGATCGCGACGCCCCACATGACCGGCCGCCAGTCCCACTTCAGGCCGGGGAAGGCCACGTAGAAGAGGCGCAGGAACGCACCGAAGGCGGCGGTCTTGGTGGCCGCGGCCATGAAGCCGGTGACCGGGGTCGGGGCGCCCTGGTAGACGTCCGGGGTCCAGGCGTGGAACGGCACGGCGCCGACCTTGAACAGCAGGCCGACGGCCAGCATGGCCAGGCCGATCAGCAGCAGCGCGTCGTTCTGGGTGGTGACGGTGAGCGCCGGGGTGACCGGGGCGACCCCGGAGACCACGTCGGCGATGTCGCCGAGCTGGACGCTGCCCGCGTAGCCGTACAGCAGGGCGGTGCCGAAGAGGAAGAACGCCGAGGCGAAGGCACCGAGCAGGAAGTACTTGAGCGCCGCCTCCTGGGAGAGCAGCCGGCGCCGCCGGGCGAGACCGCACAGCAGGTAGAGCGGGAGGGAGAGCACCTCCAGCGCCACGAACATGGTCAGCAGGTCGTTGGCGGCGGGGAAGAGCAGCATGCCGCCGACGGCGAAGAGGGTGAGCGGGAAGACCTCGGTGGTGGTGAAGCCGGCCCGGGTGGCCTCGCGCTCCTGGTCGCCGCCGGGGACGGCGCCGCCCTGGGCGGTGAAGGAGTCGACGCCGTGCCCATTGAGGCGCGGCTCCAGCCGGCGCTCGGCGTAGGTGAGGACGGCCATCACCGCGGTCAGCAGGATGACGCCCTGCAGGAAGAGCGCCGGGCCGTCGATCGCGACGGAGCCCATCGCGAGCAGGCCGGCCTGCGTGGTCGCGTGGCCCTGGGCGGCCAGCACGACCACCGCGGCGAAGGCGCCGACGAGGCCGAGCAGCGAGACGCCGATCTGGACGCCGTAGCGGGCCCGGCGGGGCACGAAGGCCTCGGCGAGGATGCCCACGACCGCGGCGGCGAAGACGATCAGCATCGGGGAGAGCTGGCCGTACTCGATGTGCGGGGCGGGGATGCTCGCGCTGTTGCCGCCCGCGGCGGCGAGCCACAGGGTGGGGCTCATTCGTGCTCACCTCCGGTGGTGGCGGCGACCGGGTGGGCCGGTGCCGGGTCGGTCTGGTGGACCTGGGAGAGCGTGGCGTCCACGGCCGGGTTCACCATGTCGGTGAGCGGCTTGGGGTACACGCCGAGCAGCAGGGTGAGCGCCACCAGCGGTGCCACGACGGCGAGTTCGCGGACCTTGAGGTCCGGCATGCCCTCCATCCGGGGCTTCACCGGGCCGGTCATGGTGCGCTGGTACAGCAGCAGGGCGTACAGCGCGGCCAGCACGATGCCGAAGGTGGCGGCGATGCCGATGGCCGGGTACCGGCTGAACGTGCCGACCAGCACCAGGAACTCGCTGACGAACGGCGCCATGCCGGGCAGCGACAGGGTGGCGAGTCCGCCGATCAGGAAGGTGCCGGCGAGCACCGGGGCGACCTTCTGCACGCCGCCGTAGTCGGCGATCAGGCGCGAGCCGCGGCGGGAGATCAGGAAGCCGGCGACGAGCATCCACGCGGCGGTGGAGATGCCGTGGTTGACCATGTAGAGGGTGGCTCCGGTCTGGCCCTGGCTGGTCAGCGCGAAGATGCCCATGATGATGAAGCCGAAGTGCGAGATGGAGGCGTAGGCCACCAGCCGCTTGATGTCCTTCTGGCCGACGGCCACCAGGGCGCCGTAGACGATGCCGATCAGCGAGAGCACGAGGATCGCCGGGGCGAAGGTCTTGGAGGCGTCGGGGAAGAGGCCGAGGCAGTACCGCAGCATCGCGAAGGTGCCGACCTTGTCGACGACCGCGGTGATCAGGACGGCCGTTCCGGCGGTGGACTCGCCCATCGCGTTCGGCAGCCAGGTGTGCAGCGGCCAGAGCGGCGCCTTCACCGCGAAGGCGAAGAAGAAGCCGAGGAAGAGCGCCTTCTCCGCGGTCGGGTCGATGGCCAGCTTGCCGTCGGCGATCGCGCCCGTGAGCGTCGGCAGGTCGAAGGTGGCGAGGTCCTGGTCGGCGGCGACGACGTACAGCCCGATCACCGCGGCCAGCATGACCAGGCCGCCGAGCAGGTTGTACAGCAGGAACTTCACCGCGGCGTAGGAGCGCTGCTTCCCGGCGTCGGGCCCGCCGGCCCGGTCGCCGAAGCCGCCGATCAGGAAGTACATCGGGATCAGCATGGCTTCGAAGAAGACGTAGAAGACGAAGACGTCGGTGGCCAGGAAGGACACCAGCACCATCGCCTCGACCGCCAGGATCAGGGCGAAGAAGCCCTGGGTGCGGCGCTTGGCCTCGAAGCTGCCCTCGGGGGCGGGGGCCGGGTCGGGGTCGTGCCAGGAGGCGAGCATCACCAGCGGCACCAGGACGGCGGTGAGCAGGACGAGGACGGCGCCGATGCCGTCCACGCCGAGCGAGAAGGAGATGCCGAAGGAGCGGATCCAGCTGTGGGACTCGGTCAGCTGGTAGCGGGGGCCGCCCGGTTCGAACCGGGCGGCGACGACGGCGGTCAGCGCGAGGGTGGCCGCCGAGACGGCCAGGGCCACGGCCTTGGTGGTGCGCCGGCGGGCCTCGCTGTTGCCCGCCGGCAGCGCGGCGGTGACCACCGCGCCCGCGGCGGGCACGGCACAGGTCGCGGTCAGCAGGTAGCTCATGGCCGGCCTCCCCGCAGAGCCTCAGCAGTCATGGTGTGACCTTCCATCAGACCGACCTCATGAGCAGGGTGGTGGCGACCAGCACGAGCGTGCCGCCGAACATGGAGAGCGCGTACGTGCGGACGTAGCCCGTCTGCACCCGCCGCAGCCGGCTGGAGACGCCGCCGATGGTGGCGGCGAGGCCGTTGACGAAGCCGTCCAGGCCGCGGCTGTCGAACCAGACCAGGGTCGCGGCGAGCGCCGAGCCGGGACGGACCAGGACGGCGTGGTTGAAGTCGTCCTGGAGCAGGTCGCGGCGGGCGGCCCGGGTGAGCGCGGAGCCCACCGGCGGGGTGACCGGGATCCGGCTGCGGCCGTACATCGCGTAGGCCAGGCCGACGCCGGCCAGCATGCAGACGGTGGTGAGCACGGTGACGGCGGCCGCCGGGATCGGCGGGTGGCCCTCCTCGAAACCGGTGACCGGCTCCAGCCACTTCAGGAAGGCGTCGCCGTAGGTGAACAGCGCACCGGCGAAGACCGAGCCGACCGCGAGGACCACCATCGGCAGCGTCATGACCTTGGGCGACTCGTGCGGGTGCGGCTCCTCGCCGGTCTCCGGGTCGGCCTGCCAGCGCTTCTCGCCGAAGAAGGTCATCATCATCACCCGGGTCATGTAGAACGCGGTGACGGCCGCGCCGACCAGGGCGCACAGGCCGAGGATCCAGCCCTCCGTGCCGCCCTTGGAGAACGCCGCCTCGATGATCTTGTCCTTGGAGAAGAAGCCGGACAGGCCGGGGAAGCCGATGATCGCCAGGTAGCCGAGGCCGAAGGTGGCGAAGGTGATCGGCATGTACTTCCGCAGGCCCCCGTAGTGGCGCATGTTCACCTCGTCGTTCATGCCGTGCATGACCGATCCGGCGCCGAGGAAGAGCCCGGCCTTGAAGAAGCCGTGGGTGACCAGGTGCATGATCGCGAAGACGTAGCCGACCGGGCCGAGGCCCGCCGCCAGCACCATGTAGCCGATCTGCGACATCGTCGAGCCGGCCAGCGCCTTCTTGATGTCGTCCTTGGCGCAACCGACGATCGCACCGAAGAGCAGGGTGACCGCGCCGACGACCGTCACCACGAGCTGGGCGTCGGGCGCCAGGTTGAAGATGTCCGCCGAGCGCACGATCAGGTAGACGCCGGCGGTCACCATGGTCGCCGCGTGGATCAGTGCGGAGACCGGGGTCGGGCCCTCCATGGCGTCGCCGAGCCAGGACTGCAGCGGCACCTGGGCGGACTTGCCGCACGCGGCGAGCAGCAGCATCAGCGCGATCGCGGTGAGCTTGCCCTCGCTCGCGCCGTCGGCGGCCCCGAAGACCGGGCCGAAGGCGAAGGAGCCGAACTCGACGAACATCAGCATGATCGCGATCGACAGCCCGAGGTCGCCGACGCGGTTGACGATGAAGGCCTTCTTGGCGGCCGTCGCCGCGCTCGGCTTGTGCTGCCAGAAGCCGATCAGCAGGTACGAGGCGAGGCCCACGCCCTCCCAGCCGACGTACAGCAGCAGGTAGTTGTCGGCCAGCACCAGCAGCAGCATGGCGGCCAGGAACAGGTTGAGGTAGCCGAAGAACCGGCGGCGGCGCTCGTCGTGCGCCATGTAGCCCGTCGAGTACACGTGGATCAGCGTGCCGACGCCGGTGATCAGCAGGACGAAGGTCATGGACAACTGGTCGAGCTGGAAGGCGACGTCGGCCTGGAAGCCGTTCACCGGGATCCAGCTGTAGAGGAATTCGCGGACGGGGCGCTGGTCGGTGGGCCGGCCGAGCATCTCGGCGAAGAGGACCAGGCCGATCACGAAGGACGCGGCCGCCGCGAGGGTGCCGAGCCAGTGGCCGAACCGGTCGAGCGCGCGCCCGCCGAGCAGCAGCAGGGCGGCGCCGGCCAGCGGGACCGCGACCAGCAGCGGAATGAGTGAGTTCACCGTGGGCCCTCCGCCTACAGCTTCATCAGGTTGCTGTCGTCGACCGAGGCGGTGTGCCTGGTCCGGAAGATGCTCACGATGATGGCGAGGCCGACCACGACCTCCGCCGCCGCGACCACCATGGTGAAGAAGGCGATGATCTGGCCGTCCAGGTTGCCGTGCATCCGGGAGAAGGTGACCAGCGCCAGGTTCGAGGCGTTGAGCATCAGCTCGACGCACATGAACAGCACGATCGCGTTCCGCCGGATCAGCACACCGGACGCGCCGATGGTGAACAACAGGGCGGAGAGGTAGAGGTAGTTGACCGGGTTCACGCCTCGTCCTCCTTCTTCTCCTTCGTCGGCACCGTCTCCAGCGCGGCGCGCTGCTCGGGCGTCGCCGGGCGGGCGGAGGACGGGCGGCCCAGCCAGTCGGCGGTGGACTCCTCCAGCTCCGCCATCCGCTGCAGCATCTCCTGGCTGACGTCGCGGATCTGGCCGCGCTCGCGCAGGGTGCCCATCACCGAGTCCTCGGCGACGGTGCCGTCCGGCAGCAGGCCGGGGACGTCGACCGCGTTGTGCCGGGCGTAGACGCCGGGCGCGGGCATCGGCGGCACCTGCAGGTTGTCCTTGACCCGCTGGGCGGCCAGCTCGCGCTGGGTCTTCGGCTTCTGCACGTACTCGCGGTGGGTCAGCACCATCGCGCCGATCGCCGCGGTGATCAGCAGGGCGCCGGTGACCTCGAAGGCCCACACGTACTTGGTGAAGATCAGCCGGGCCAGGCCCTGCACGTTGCCCTCGGCGTTGGCCCCGGAGAGGCCGGTGAAGCTGTGCAGCTTCGCGTTGGCGAGGCCGGCGATCAGCAGCACGCCGAAGCCGAGCCCGCAGAGCACCGCGGCGAACCGCTGGCCCTTGAGCTGCTCCTTCAGCGAGTCCGCGCTGGTGACGCCGACCAGCATGACCACGAACAGGAAGAGCATCATGATCGCGCCGGTGTAGACGACGATCTGCACCACGCCCAGGAACACCGCGCCCTGGGCCATGTAGCAGACCGCCAGCGCCAGCATCGTCGCCGCCAGGCAGAGCGCGCTGTGCACCGCCTTCTTCATCAGCAGCATGCCGAGCGCACCGCCGACGGCGATCACCGCGAGGACCCAGAACTGGACGGCCTCTCCGGTGGAGGTCATGGCTGCACCTCCTTCTCGTGCTGGTGCCGCTCCTGCTGCACGGTGCCGGGCGCGGCCTGGGTGATCTCGCCCCGGTAGTAGGCCTGTTCGTCGGCCCCGGGGTAGATGGCGTGCGGACTGTCGACCATGCCCTCGGTGAGGCCGACGAGCAGCTGCTCCTTGGTGAAGATCAGGTCGGCCCGGGTGGAGTCGGCGAGCTCGTACTCGTTGGTCATGGTGAGCGCGCGGGTCGGGCAGGCCTCGATGCACAGCCCGCAGAGGATGCAGCGGGCGTAGTTGATCTGGTAGACCGCGCCGTACCGCTCGCCGGGCGAGTAGCGCTCGTCGTCCCGGTTGTCGGCGCCCTCGACGTAGATGGCGTCGGCCGGGCAGGCCCAGGCGCACAGCTCGCAGCCGACGCACTTCTCCAGGCCGTCGGGGTGCCGGTTCAGCTGGTGGCGGCCGTGGAAGCGCGGGGCGGTGGGCTTCTTCTGCTCCGGGTACTGCTCGGTGAGCCGCTTCTTGAACATGGCCTTGAAGGTCACGCCGAAGCCGGCGGCCGGGCCGAGGATCGACGGCCTGGCTGTCGCGTCGTGCCCTGAGGTGTCGTCGGATGACACGTCGGCTCAGCTCCCTTCGGTGTGGTCGGCCCCGTTGAGGGCGTCCTGGAGTTGCGGGGCGCGGCTGCGCCGACGCGGGACGGGCGGCAGTTCCTGGCCGGGCAGCGGAGGCACCGGGTAGCCGCCGGCCATCGGGTCGAACGCGGCGGGCGGGGCGGGCTCGGCCGCCGCGGGCTTCTTCCGCATCAGGTCCCAGACCAGGGCCAGCAGCAGGACTGCGGCGATCGGGGCTCCGACGTACAGCACCACGTTGGCGAAGTCGTAGCCCTCGTTGCGCAGCGCCCGGACGCTGGCCACCATCACCAGCCAGACCAGCGAGACCGGGATGAGGACCTTCCAGCCCAGCTTCATGAACTGGTCGTAGCGCAGGCGGGGCAGCGTGCCGCGGAGCCAGATGAAGAAGAAGAGCAGCAGCTGGATCTTGACGATGATCCAGAGCATCGGCCACCAGCCGTGGTTGGCCCCCTCCCAGAAGGTCGAGATCGGCCACGGGGCGCGCCAGCCGCCGAGGAAGAGCGTCGAGGCGACGGCCGAGACGGTCACCATGTTGACGTACTCGGCGAGCATGAACATCGCGAACTTCAGCGAGGAGTACTCGGTGTTGAAGCCGCCGACCAGCTCGCCCTCGGCCTCCGGGAGGTCGAACGGCGCCCGGTTGGTCTCGCCGACCATCGCGACGATGTAGACGATGAACGACACCGGCAGCAGCACCGCGAACCAGGTCGGCTGCTGGGACGCGACGATCTCCGAGGTCGACATCGAGCCCGAGTAGATGAAGACCGCGGCGAAGGACAGGCCCATCGCGATCTCGTAGCTGATCATCTGGGCGGAGGAGCGGATGCCGCCGAGCAGCGGGTAGGTCGAGCCGGAGGACCAGCCGGCCAGCACGATGCCGTAGATGCCGACGGAGGCGGTCGCCAGGATGTAGAGCAGGGCGATCGGCAGGTCGGTGAGCTGCAGCGGGGTGCGGGTGCCGAAGATCGACACCTGGTCGTCGGCCGGCCCGAAGGGGATCACCGCGAAGGCCATGAACGCCGGGATCGCGCTGACGATCGGGGCGAGGATGTAGACCGCCTTGTCCGCCCCGGTGACGACCAGGTCCTCCTTGAGGGCCAGCTTCACGCCGTCGGCGAGCGACTGGAGCATGCCCCAGGGGCCGTGCCGGTTGGGGCCGATCCGCAGCTGCATCCAGGCGACGACCTTGCGCTCCCACACGATCGCGATCAGCACGGTGCCGACCAGGAACGCGAAGACGAAGACCGCCTTGAGCAGCACCAGCCACCAGGGGTCGCGGCCGAAGAAGACGAGCGTGTCGTAGGCGGCGAGCATCTGGGGCTCGGCGAGGGTTCGCATCACGCCTCCTGTGCCGGTGCGATGGTGACCAGGTGGCCGACGGTGGTGCCCAGGGCGCGGTGCGCGCCGCCGGGGGTGGAGTTGAGGGGCAGCCAGACGGTGCGGTCGGGCATGTCCTCGGTGACCTCCAGCGGCAGGACGACCGAGCCGGCCGGTCCGGTGACCCGCAGCGCGGCTGCGGCGCCGATCTCGGCGGCGGTGGCCGCGGAGAGCCGGGCGACGGCCGGGTGCCGGGTGCCGGCGAGGTGCTCGTCGCCCTCCTGGAGGGTGCCGTTGTCGAGCAGCAACCGGTGGCCCGCCAGCACGGCCTGGCCGGTGGCCGGGCGGGGCAGCGGCGCCGGGTGCGCGGAGGGGGCGGCCGGGCGGTCGCCCGTCCACGGGGTGAAGCCGTCGAGCTCGCGGCGGGCCGCGGTGACGTCCGGCAGGCCGAGCGGCCGGCCGAGCGCGTCGGCCAGCATGTGCAGCACCCGCACGTCCGGGTGCAGGTGGCGCTGCATCAGCTGGTCGGCCTTGAGCGCGGGCTCGAACAGCCGGACCCGGCCCTCCCAGTCGAGGAAGGTGCCGGCCTTCTCGGCGACCGCGGCGACCGGCAGCACCACGTCGGCGTGCGCGGTGACGGCGGAGGGCCGCAGCTCCAGCGAGACCACGAACGCGGCCCGGGCGAGCGCCTCCTCGGCGAGCGCCGGGTCGGCGAGGTCCTCGACGCCGACGCCGCCGACCAGCAGCGCGTCCAGGTCGCCGGCCGCGGTGGCGGCGAGGATCTGGTCGGTGTCGCGGCCGAGCCGGGACGGCAGGTCGGGCACGCCCCACGCGGCGGCGGCCTCGGCGCGGGCGGCGAGCACGGTGACCGGGCGGCCGCCGGGCAGCAGGCCGGGCAGCGCGCCGGCCTCGACGGCGCCGCGCTCACCGGCCCGGCGCGGCACCCAGGCGAGCGAGGCTCCGGTGGCGTGCGCGAGCCGCAGGGCGGCGGTGAGGCCGCCGACGGTGGTGGCGAGCCGCTCGCCGACGAGGATCACCGAGCCGGGCGAGCGCAGCGCGTCGGCGGCCCGGCCGGCGTCGTCGGCGAGCACCTCGTCGCCGCCGAGGGCGGCCAGCCACTCGGCCTCGGTGCCGGGGGCGGCGGGCAGCAGCGCGCCGCGCAGCTTGCCGAGGCCGCGGGTGGCGTGCGAGGCGATCGCGTAGACGCGCTGGCCCTTGTCGCGGACGGCCTTGCGCAGCCGCAGGAAGACGATCGGCGACTCCTCCTCGGGCTCCAGGCCCGCGAGCAGGACGGCCGGGGCGTCCTCCAGCTGCCGGTAGGTGGGGCCGGTGCCGTCCAGGTCGGTGCCGCGGCCGGCGACGGCGGCGGCCAGGAAGTCCGCCTCCTCGCTGCTGTGCGGGCGGGCCCGGAAGTCCACGTCGTTGGTGCCGAGCACCAGGCGGGCGAACTTGGCGTAGGCGTAGGCGTCCTCGACGGTGACCCGGCCGCCGGCGAGCACGCCGGTGCGGGCGCCGCGCAGGCCCTCGGCGGCCCGGGCGAGCGCCTCGGGCCAGGAGGCGGGGGCGAGTTCGCCGTCCTCGCCGCGGACCAGCGGGGTGGCGATCCGGTCGCGCTGCTGGGCGTAGCGGAAGGCGAAGCGGCCCTTGTCGCAGCTCCACTCCTCGTTGACCTGCGGCTCCTCGCCGGCGAGGCGGCGCATGACCTTGCCGCGGCGGTGGTCGGTGCGCAGCGAGCAGCCGGAGGAGCAGTGTTCGCAGACGCTCGGTGAGGAGACCAGGTCGAACGGGCGGGAGCGGAAGCGGTAGGCGGCGGAGGTGAGTGCGCCGACCGGGCAGATCTGGATGGTGTTGCCGGAGAAGTAGGAGCGGAAGTCGTCGCCCTCGCCGGTGCCGACCTGCTGGAGGGCGCCGCGTTCGACGAGGTCGATGAAGGGGTCTCCGGCGATCTGCTGGGAGAAGCGGGTGCAGCGGGCGCAGAGCACGCAGCGTTCGCGGTCGAGCAGGACCTGGGTGGAGATCGGGACGGGCTTGGGGTACGTCCGCTTGACGCCGTCGAACCGGGTGTCGGCGTCGCCGGTGGACATCGCCTGGTTCTGCAGCGGGCACTCGCCGCCCTTGTCGCAGACCGGGCAGTCCAGCGGGTGGTTGATGAGCAGCAGCTCCATCACGCCGCGCTGCGCCTTCTCGGCGACGGGCGAGCTGAGCTGGGTGCGGACGACCATGCCCTCGGCGACGGGGATGGTGCAGGAGGCGACCGGCTTGCGCTGGCCCTCGATCTCGACGATGCACTGGCGGCAGGCGCCGGCCGGGTCGAGCAGCGGGTGGTCGCAGAAGCGCGGGATCTGGGTGCCGATCTGCTCGGCGGCGCGGATGACCAGGGTGCCCTTGGGCACCTGGACCTCGACGCCGTCGATGGTGAGCGTGACGAGGTCGGTGGCCGTGGACGAACCCGCGGCGGAGTCGCCGGTCGTTGCAGTGGTCACGCGTGCACCTCCCTCTCGGTGGCGGACTCGTGGGCGTGGTGCCGGCCTGCCCAGACGGTGGAGGCGGCGGGGTCGAGCGGGCAGCGCCGCTCGGTGAGGTGCTGCTCGTACTCCTCGCGGAAGTACTGGAGCGAGGAGACGATCGGGCTGGCGGCGCCGTCGCCGAGGGCGCAGAAGGACTTGCCGTTGATGTTGTCGGCGATGTCGAGGAGCTTCTCCAGGTCGCCGCTCTCGCCCTGGCCGGCCTCGATCCGCTTGAGCAGCTGGACGAGCCAGTAGGTGCCCTCGCGGCAGGGGGTGCACTTGCCGCAGGACTCGTGGGCGTAGAACTCCGTCCAGCGGGTGACGGCGCGCACCACGCAGGTGGTCTCGTCGAAGACCTGGAGGGCCTTGGTGCCGAGCATGGAGCCGGCGGCGCCGACGCCCTCGTAGTCGAGCGGGACGTCGAGGTGCTGGTCGGTGAACATCGGGGTGGAGGAGCCGCCCGGGGTCCAGAACTTGAGGCGGTGGCCGGCCCGGATGCCGCCGCTGATCTCCAGCAGCTGGCGCAGCGTGATGCCGAGCGGTGCCTCGTACTGGCCGGGGTTGGTGACGTGCCCGGACAGCGAGTAGAGGGTGAAGCCGGGGGACTTCTCGGTGCCGAGGCCCTTGAACCACTCCTTGCCGCGGCTGAGGATCGGCGGCACGGAGGCGATCGACTCGACGTTGTTCACCACGGTCGGGCAGGCGTAGAGGCCGGCGATCGCGGGGAACGGCGGACGGAGCCGGGGCTGGCCGCGGCGGCCCTCCAGGGAGTCGAGGAGGGCGGTCTCCTCGCCGCAGATGTAGGCGCCGGCGCCGGCGTGCACGGTGATGTCGAGGTCGATGCCGGAGCCGAGGACGTCCTTGCCGAGGTAGCCGGCCTCGTAGGCCTCGGCGACGGCGGCCTGCAGCCGGCGCAGCACCGGGACGACCTCGCCGCGCAGGTAGACGAAGGCGTGGCTGCAGCGGATCGCGTAGGAGGCGATCACCATGCCCTCGATCAGCGAGTGCGGGTTGGCGAAGAGCAGCGGGATGTCCTTGCAGGTGCCCGGCTCGGACTCGTCCGCGTTGACGACGAGGTAGTGCGGCTTGCCGTCGTTCTGCGGGATGAACTGCCACTTCATGCCGGTGGGGAAGCCGGCGCCGCCGCGGCCGCGCAGTCCGGCGTCCTTGACGAGGGCGATGACGTCGTCGGGCGGCATGGCGAGGGCGTTGCGCAGGCCGGTGTAGCCGTCGTGGCGGAGGTAGGTCTCCAGCGTCCACGGGCGGTCGTCGTCCCAGCTGGCGGAGAGGACCGGCGTCAGGAGCTTCTCGGCCGGTTCGGCGGAGGTCATCACGCTTCGGTCCCTTCGTGGCGGGGGGCGACCACCTTGGTGCCCGGGGTGCCGGGCAGTGCCTCGCCCTTGGCGAGCTTGAGGCCCGCGAGGGAGGGGGTGCCGCCGGCGCCGGACTCGTCGACGGCGCCGGGGCGCTCGTCGGGGAAGCCGGCGAGGATGCGGGCGGTCTCCTTGAAGGAGCAGAGCTTGGCGCCGCGGGTGGGGTGGACCTCCCGGCCGGCGCGCAGGTCGTCGACGAGCTGCTTGGCGCTCTCGGGGGTCTGGTTGTCGAAGAACTCCCAGTTGACCATCACCACGGGGGCGTAGTCGCAGGCGGCGTTGCACTCGATGTGCTCGATGGAGATCTTGCCGTCGTCGGTGGTCTGGTTGTTCTCGATGCCGAGGTGCTGCTTGAGCTCGTCGAAGATCTGGTCGCCGCCGAGGACGGCGCACAGGGTGTTGGTGCAGACGCCGACGTGGTGCTCGCCGGCCGGCCGGCGGCGGTACATGGTGTAGAAGGTGGCGACCGCGGTGACCTCCGCGGTGGTGAGGTCGAGCTGTTCGGCGCAGAAGCGGATGCCCGTCGGGGTGACGCAGCCCTCCTCGGCCTGGACGAGGTGGAGCAGCGGCAGCAGCGCGGAGCGGGCGACCGGGTAGCGGCCGATCAGTTCGCGGGCGTCGGCGGCGAGCCGCTCGTGGACGTCCTGCGGGTACGGCTTGGCCGGCAGTGCCGGCAGTCCGAGTTCGACGTTGGTCACCGGTCCACGCCTCCCATCACCGGGTCGATCCCGGCCACCGCGACGATGACGTCGGCGACCTGGCCGCCCTCGCACATCGCCGCCATCGTCTGCAGGTTGGTGAACGAGGGGTCGCGGAAGTGGACCCGGTAGGGCCGGGTGCCTCCGTCGCTGACCACGTGCACCCCGAGTTCACCCTTGGCCGACTCGACGGCCGCGTAGGCCTGGCCGACGGGCACCCGGAAGCCCTCGGTGACCAGCTTGAAGTGGTGGATCAGGGCCTCCATCGAGGTGCCCATGATCTTCCGGATGTGGTCGAGGGAGTTGCCCATGCCGTCGGGGCCGACGGCGAGCTGGGCGGGCCAGGCGATCTTCTTGTCGCCGACCATGACCGGGCCGGGCTTCAGCCGGTCGAGGCACTGCTCGACGATCCGCAGGGACTGCTTCATCTCCTCCAGCCGGATCAGGAACCGGCCGTAGGAGTCCGCGGTGTCGGCGGTGGCGACCTCGAAGTCGTAGTCCTCGTAGCCGCAGTAGGGGTCGGTCTTGCGCAGGTCGTGCGGCAGGCCGGTGGCGCGCAGGATCGGGCCGGTGGCGCCGAGGGCGAGGCAGCCGGCCAGGTCGAGGTGGCCGACGTCGACCAGGCGGGCCTTGAACACCGGGTTGGTGGTGGCGAGTTTGTCGTACTCGTGCATCCGGGAGCGGAACAGCGCGACCGCTTCGCGGATCTTGTCGACGGCGCCGGGCGGGAGGTCCTGGGCGAGGCCGCCGGGGCGGATGTAGGCGTGGTTCATCCGCAGGCCGGTGACCAGCTCGAAGACGTCCAGGATGAGTTCGCGGTCGCGGAAGCCGTAGATCATCAGCGTGGTGGAGCCGATCTCCATGCCGCCGGTGGCGAGCGCCACGAGGTGCGAGGAGATGCGGTTGAGCTCCATCATGAGGACACGGACCACGTTGGCGCGGTCGGGGACGTCGTCGGTGATGCCGAGCAGCTTCTCGACGGCCAGGCAGTAGGCGGTCTCGTTGAACAGCGGCGTCAGGTAGTCCATGCGGGTCACGAAGGTGGTGCCCTGGACCCAGGTCCTGAACTCCATGTTCTTCTCGATGCCGGTGTGGAGGTAGCCGATGCCGCAGCGGGCCTCCGTCACCGTCTCGCCGTCGATCTCCAGGATCAGCCGCAGCACGCCGTGGGTGGAGGGGTGCTGGGGGCCCATGTTGACGATGATCCGCTCGTCGTCGGCGCGGGCGACGGCCTCGACGACCTCGCCCCAGTCGCCGCCGGTGACGGTGAAGACGCGCCCTTCGGTGGTCTCGCGGGCGCCGGCCTCTTCGTAGTGGTGAGTGGTCATCAGCTGTACGACCTCCGCTGGTCGGGCGCCGGGATCTGGGCGCCCTTGTACTCGACGGGGATGCCGCCGAGCGGGTAGTCCTTGCGCTGCGGGTGGCCCAGCCAGTCGTCCGGCATCATGATCCGGGTGAGGGCGGGGTGGCCGTCGAAGACCAGGCCGAAGAAGTCGTAGGTCTCGCGCTCGTGCCAGTCGTTGGTCGGGTAGACGCTGACGACGGACGGGATGTGCGGGTCGGTGTCCGGTGCGGTGACCTCCAGCCGGATCAGCCGGGTGTGGGTGATCGACCGCAGGTGGTAGACGGCGTGCAGCTCGCGGCCCTTGTCGGCCGGGTAGTGGACGCCGCTCACGCCGAGGCAGAGCTCGAAGCGGAGCGCCGGGTCGTCGCGCAGGGTGCGGGCAGCCTTCAGCAGGTGCTCGCGGGCGACGTGGAAGGTGAGTTCGCCGCGGTCGACGACGGTCTTCTCGACCACCTCGGCCACGTCGAGGCCCTGCTCCTCCAGGGCGCCCTCGAACTCGTCGGCGACCTCGTCGAACCAGCCGCCGTAGGGGCGGGTGCTCGCGGGCGGCAGCGCGACGGGGCGGGTGAGGCCGCCGAAGCCGGAGGTGTCGCCGGTGCCCTGGGCGCCGAACATGCCCTGGCGCTTGCCGATCACCTCGACGGGGATCTCCTTGCGGGTGGCGGGCACGCCGTTCTGCTCGGTCATCGCAGCAGCCCCCGCATCTCGCTGACCGGGGTGGCCTGCAGCGCGACCTGCTCGGCCTGCTCCTCGGCGCGGCGGCGGTTCACGCCGAGCTTCTCGTGCTGGATCTTCTCGTGCAGCTTGAGGATCGCGTCCATCAGCATCTCCGGGCGGGGCGGGCAGCCCGGCAGGTAGATGTCGACCGGGACGATGTGGTCCACGCCCTGGACGATCGCGTAGTTGTTGAACATGCCGCCGGAGGAGGCGCACACGCCCATCGAGATGACCCACTTCGGGTTGGCCATCTGGTCGTAGACCTGGCGCAGCACCGGGGCCATCTTCTGGCTGACCCGGCCGGCCACGATCATCAGGTCGGCCTGCCGCGGGGAGCCGCGGAACACCTCCATGCCGAACCGGGCCAGGTCGTAGCGGCCGGCGCCGGTCGTCATCATCTCGATCGCGCAGCAGGCCAGGCCGAAGGTGGCGGGGAAGAGCGACGCCTTCCGCACCCACCCTGCGGCGGCCTCCACGCTGGTGAGCAGGAAGCCGCTCGGCAGCTTCTCCTCGATACCCATCAGATCCCTCTCAATGCCCTCGAGTCCGGTGGCTTGTCCGCCCGTTCACAAAGTCAGCGGTCAGTCCCACTCCAGACCGCCACGGCGCCAGACGTAGGCGTACGCGACGAAGACGGTGGCGATGAACAGGAGCATCTCGACCAGCCCGAAGATCCCGAGGGCGTCGAAGCTGACCGCCCACGGGTAGAGGAAGACGATCTCGATGTCGAAGACGATGAAGAGCATCGCCGTCAGGTAGTACTTGATCGGGAACCGCCCGCCGCCCACCGGCTGCGGGGTCGGCTCGATACCGCACTCGTACGCCTCCAACTTGGCCCGGTTGTAGCGCTTCGGGCCGGTGAGCGAGGCCATCACGACGGAGCCGACCGCGAACGCCGCCGCGATGGCACCGAGTACGAGGATCGGCGCGTAGGCATTCATAGCCCCCGCTCCCTCCGTCCAGTCGTCCTTGACTGCAGATAGGAACTGCCGGGTCACGCTGGGGTGATCCGGTGATCCGAACCATGAGATCAACCCCATGTGAGGCAGTTCACAAAGCCTGGATCGAGCGCATCCTATGCCCGTCGGCTTGTGATCTGCGACACGCGGTTCTGAACGATCTTTGTGATCTGCGCCACCTCGCAAACGACCATCAACCGACCGAAGCCACGGCCCATCCACGCAATGGAGGCAAATGGTCACAAACAGTCGCATTCACTTCTGAAGCGACTGGTCAGAGGCTTGCGCCTATATCAATCATGCTGCCGCCGGAGCAAATTTCTGAGCACTCCGTCGGGCGTGATATAGGCACCTCACCCGCCCGGGTGCGGGGGCGGTGCGGTCGATTGACCTTTCTTTCACAAGCTCACGAATGCCCGTCGCGCACCCGTTCAGCGGCTGGCCGCCCGGCCCGGCGCCCGCCACCCTTGGTCCATGCCCCTCCCCCGGTACGGCGTGGCCGCCGGCACCTTCCACGACTTCACCCGCGACCCCTCGCACGACTTCGGCCACTGGTACCACGGCCACCTCACCCTGACGACGCCCGAAGGCCCGTACCACGCGGCCCTCGACGTGGACTCGCCGGACGACAACGGGGTCGCCTACCGGGTCGTGGACGGCCTCACCACCGCCGACGTCGCGGCCGTCCGCGCCCTGCCCGACGGCTTCCACCCGCTCGCCTCCACCCCGGCCTCCGGCGCCCTCGACTACGTGCGCAGCCCGCAGCTGCAGGACGCCGCCTGGCTCGCCGCCCCCGCCGCACTCGCCCGCAGGCTGCGGCGGCTCGTCGCCCGCCCCGCCCCCGGGGCCGCCGCCTTCGGCCCCGACCTCCTCGACCGGCTCGCCGGACCGCTGCCCGGGCGGACCTTCCCCTGGGTGCCCAGCGACGGCGACAACGCGCTCGACGTGCTGCAGCCGTACCTCCACGCGGCGAGCCGGATCTACGTCTTCGGCCAGCGCTTCGACGGCGGCGCGGGCGGGCCCGGCGTGCACGACGTCCACCTCAACCAGGGCGACCCGTACGGCAGTCAGTGGTGGCCCGACAACGGCACCTGGCAGGACGGCGCCGTGGTCTGCGAGCACCCCTCGGGCACGGTCGCGGTCTGGCAGATCAAGTTCGACACCCAGGTCCTCACCACCGACGACGCCGGGCACCCCCGCTGAGGCCCTGCCCGGGGCGGCCGGGCTCCCGTACGGTGGAGGACCGTCCGTCCACCGCCGCACAGGAGCCGCCCGCATGGAGACCAGCAGCTGGGACAGCATCGACCGCCTGGTGGGCTGGCTGGACGGGGCGAGCACGCTGCCCGCCGGGGAGGAGAGGCTGCTGCGGCTGCTCAAGCTCACCGAGGAGGTCGGCGAGGTGGGGCAGGCGGTGATCGGCGCGACCGGGCAGAACCCGCGCAAGGGCGTCACGCACGGCTGGGAGGACGTCCAGGCCGAACTGTGCGACGTGGTGGTCAGCGCCCTGGTCGCCCTGCGCACCCTGACCCCGGACGCCCGCACCGTCTTCGAGGACCGCCTCGCCCGCATCGAGGCCCGCTCCCTGGCGGTTCACCGGGAGGGCTAGCGCCGCAGGGGCAGCAGGCCAGGGGCAGCAGGCCAGGGGCGGCACGCAAGGGGCAGTACCCCGGGGGCGCGTGGGGGTTACCCGCCGGTGAGGCGGAAGGCGGTGCGGCCGAAGCCGACCTGGTCGCCCGGGGAGACCCGGACCGGGCCGGTCACCCGGCGGCCGTTGACGAAGGTGCCGTTGGCCGAGCCGAGGTCGTGCAGCACCCAGCCGCCGTCCTGGTAGCGGAGTTCGGCGTGGGTGCGGGACACGGTCGAGTCCGACAGCCGCAGGCCGCTGCCGTGGTTGCGGCCGATCAGCAGCGGCTGCGGTCCGGGCTGCGGCAGGCCGAGTTCGGGCAGCTGCTGGTTGCGCCAGGTGCGCCGCAGCCGGACGTGGAAGGCGGAGACGCCGCCGACCGCGCGCAGCACGATGCGGGAGACCGGCCCGCCGGTGGGCAGGCCGGCCAGTGCCTGGTCGATCTCGGCGCGGGTGCGGGCGACCAGCACCAGCTCCATCCGCCGCATGAAGGTGTCGTGGGACAGCCGACCGTTGCCGACCCCGTCGCGCAGCGCTCCGAGCGCCCGCTCGCGGTCGGCCTCGGACGGCCGGGCCACCTCTGCCCCGAACTCTGCTGACGCCATGGAAGGGATTGTCCGACCAGCGGAAGTTCCCTGTCCAGCGGCGCTGCGCGGCCGGGCCGTCAGGCGCGGGGCGCGACCTTGGTGAGGCCGTTGATGATGCGGTCCATGGCGTCGCCGCCCTGCGGGTCCGTCAGGTTGGCGAGCAGCTTCAGCAGGAACTTCATCAGGACGGGGTGGGTGAGGCCGCGTTCGGCCGCGGTCTGCATGATCTTCGGGTGGCCGAGCAGCTTCACGAAGACCCGGCCCATCGAGTAGTAGCCGCCGTAGACCTCCTTGAGGATCTGCGGGTAGCGCTGCAGGGCGCGCTCGCGGCCGGCGTCGGTGACCCGGGCCGTCGCCTGGACGATGACGCCCGCGGCGATCTGGCCGGACTCCATGGCGTAGGCGATGCCCTCGCCGTTGAACGGGTTGACCATGCCGGCGGCGTCGCCGACCAGCAGCAGTCCGCGGGTGTAGTGCGGCTGCCGGTTGAAGGCCATCGGCAGGGCGGCACCGCGGATCGGGTCGGTCATGTTCTCGGGGGTGTAGCCCCACTCCTCGGGCATGCTCGCGCACCAGCTCTTCAGCACCTCGCGCCAGTTGAGGTCGCCGAAGGCGGGCGAGGAGTCGAGGATGCCGAGGCCGACGTTGCTGGTGCCGTCGCCCATGCCGAAGATCCAGCCGTAGCCGGGCAGCAGCTTGCGCTGGCCGTGCCGGGTGTCCCAGAGCTCCAGCCAGGACTCCAGGTAGTCGTCGTCGTGCCGGGGCGAGGTGAAGTACGTCCGGTAGGCGACGCCCATCGGGCGGTCCTCGCGGCGGTGCAGGCCCATCGCGACCGACAGCCGGGTGGAGTTGCCGTCCGCGGCGACGACCAGCGGGGCGCGGAAGACGACCGGGCGCTTCTCGTCGCCGAGCTTGGCGGTGACGCCGGTGATCCGGCCGGTGCGCTCGTCCAGCACCGGGCCGGTGACGTTGCAGTTCTCGTACAGCCGGGCGCCGGCCTTGGAGGCCTGACGGGCCAGCAGCTCGTCGAAGTCGGCGCGCTTGCGGACGAGGCCGTAGTCCGGGAAGGCGGAGAGCTCCGGCCAGTCGAGCTCCAGCCGGACGCCGCCGCCGATGATCCGCAGGCCCTTGTTGTGCAGCCAGCCGTTCCCGGTGGAGACGTCGATGCCCATGTCGACGAGCTGCTTGGTGGCGCGCGGGGTCAGGCCGTCGCCGCAGACCTTCTCCCGCGGGAACTCGGTCTTCTCCAGCAGCAGGACGTCCAGTCCGGCCTGCGCCAGGTAGTACGCGGTGGTGGAGCCGGCCGGGCCCGCGCCGACCACGATGACGTCGGCGGTGGCCTCGACGGTGCCGCTCAGGTCGATGGCGGTCTCGGACACGGGCACACTCCTGCGCTGGAACGACGGACGGCTGGCTGGACTGAGTGTAGCCAGCGCTTACGCGCGGAAACCCCGGTGCAGGGCCACGATGCCGCCGGTGAGGTTGCGCCAGGCGACCTTCGACCAGCCGGCCTGCTGCAGCTTGGCGGCCAGCTCGGGCTGGTCGGGCCAGGAGCGGATGGACTCGGCGAGGTAGACGTAGGCGTCCGGGTTGCTGCTGACGGCGGAGGCGACCGGCGGCAGGGCGCGCATCAGGTACTCGGTGTAGACCGTGCGGAAGGGCGTCCAGGTCGGCGTGGAGAACTCGCAGATGACGATCTTTCCGCCGGGCTTGGTGACCCGGTGCATCTCGCGCAGCGCCGCGTCGGTGTCCTGCACGTTGCGCAGCGCGAAGGAGATGGTGACGGCGTCGAAGGTGGCGTCGGCGAAGGGCAGCTTGGTCGCGTCGCCCGCGGTCATCGCCAGCTCCGGGTGGCGCTGCTTGCCCTCGGCGAGCATGCCGGTGGAGAAGTCGCAGGGCACCACCTTGGCGCCGGCCTCGGCGAACGGCAGCGAGGAGGTGCCGGTGCCGGCCCCCAGGTCGAGGACCAGCTGGCCGGGCTCGGCCGCGACCGCATCGGCGACCGCCCGCCGCCAGGCCCGGGCCTGGCCGAGCGAGAGCACGTCGTTGGTGCGGTCGTACTTGGCCGCGACGTCGTCGAACATGGCGGCGACTTCGTGGGGCTGCTTGTCCAGGGAGGCTCGGGTCACGCCCCCATTGTTCACCCTGGTGGCACCGGTCCGGGCAACGGGTGCACGTCGGAGTGCCGTGCCCCCGGCGGCGGCCGGGTGCTTCGCGGCGGAACGGACCGGCACGGGGCCCGCCGGGTGCCGTCGGCGCGCCTCGGGGTCACCCCTGGGGCCGGCCCCGGCGGCCGCCCTTGCGGCGGCGGCGGGACCGCTTGCCGTGGGTGAGGGCGGGCATGCCCTCGGCGGCCAGCACCACGGTGGTGCGGACCCGGGCGCCGCCCTCACGGGCCGGGCGGGTGCGGCGGTGGCGCAGGATGCGGACCAGGCACAGCCCGAGGAGGAGCAGGGCGACCGGCACGCTGGTGCGGGCCAGGGTGATGCCGACCGGCTGCGGGTAGCGGTTGCCGCAGACCCGGACGGCGGCCGGGTCGTCCGCGGCGTGCTCCAGGCAGACCCGGTCGCCGACCACGGCGCCCTCCGGCAGCCACAGGTCGGCGGCGCTGAGGCGGCGGCCCTCGGCGGTGTAGACGACCTCGCTGTAGCTGCCGCTGCCGCCGGGCAGCTGGGTGACGGTGCCCTGGACGCGGACGGGGTTGGCGGTGATCCGGTCGGCCTGGTCGGCCTGCCGCCATCCGAGCAGGCACATGCCGAGGGCGAGCACGGCGCTCAGCACGGCCCCGAGGTACCAGCCGCGGCCCAGCCGGGGGGCTGGCTGGTGGGGGGCGGTGGCGGGTCGCATCGGTCCTGTCCTGGCGGCCGGGGCCCGGTGGGGGCCCGGTGGTGAGGGGCGCCCCCGGGACGGTGCCTGAGGGGCTGTCCGGGATCGTAGCCGCTGGCGGTGCCTCAGGTCACGGCGGGATGTGTGCGGTTTGTACGACCTTTGCCGGGGCGTGGCACTGCGGGAGGGACGGCGGCGCGTCAGCGGCCGCGGTAGAGCAGCCGTCCGCCGAGCACGGTGGCCAGGCAGCAGCCGGCGCCGGAGCGTTCCAGTTCGGCGGCCGAGCCGGCGGCGAAGACGGCGAAGTCGGCCGGGCCGCCCGCCCGCAGCGGGCGGTGGACGGCCTCGGCGAGGCTGCGGCCGGCGAGCGGGTCGAGCCCGCCGTCGGCGCCGTCGCCGGGGACGGCGGCCAGCCCGGAGCGGGCCACCGCGGTGCGCACGGCGGGGTGGGCGAAGGGCCCCGCGACGGCGGTGGTGCCGTGGCCGAGCATCCGCTGCAGGCCGCGCCGGGCGGAGCCGCCGCGCCGTTCGTCGGACACGTCGAGGACGAGCGGCCCGGCACCGAGCTCCTCGCGCGGGTCGGGGTGGTAGCGCCGCTCCAGCTGGCAGGCCCCGTACGGGTTGAGCAGGCCGGGCACGAGCAGGCCCGGCCACTCGCGCTGCCGGGCGGCGGCGTCCGGCCGGTCGGCGTAGGGGCCGACCCAGGCGACCAGGGCGCCGTCGACCAGCACCGCGCCGTCGGCGGTCGCCGGGGCCGCGGGGGCGGCCGGGTCGGCGATCAGCAGGGCGGCGCGGTGCAGGGTCAGCATCAGTTGGCCGAGAGGATCTTCAGCTCGGGGTGGGCGGTGCCGCCCTCGATCGCGGTGGAGGCGATGTGCGAGGCGACCCGGGGGTCGACCGGGTCGTTCGCCGGGTCGTCGAGCACGCGCAGGTGCTGGTAGGTGGTGGAGCGCTGCGCGGGGGTGCGGCCGGCCGCCCGGATGAGGTGGATCAGCTCGGTGAGGTTGGAGCGGTGCTTGGCGCCGGCCGCGGAGACGACGTTCTCCTCCAGCATCACGGAGCCGAGGTCGTCGGCGCCGTAGTGCAGCGAGAGCTGGCCGGCCTCCTTGCCGGTGGTGAGCCAGGAGCCCTGGATGTGGGCGACGTTGTCGAGGAAGAGCCGGGCGACGGCGATCATCCGCAGGTACTCGAAGACGGTGGCCTGGGTGCGGCCCTTCAAGTGGTTGTTCTGCGGCTGGTAGGTGTACGGGATGAAGGCGCGGAAGCCGCCGGTGCGGTCCTGCACGTCGCGGATCATCCGCAGGTGCTCGATCCGCTCGGCGTTGGTCTCGCCGGTGCCCATCAGCATGGTGGAGGTGGACTCCACGCCGAGGCCGTGCGCGGCCTCCATGATCTCCAGCCAGCGCTCGCCGGACTCCTTGAGCGGGGCGATCGCCTTGCGGGGACGCTCCGGCAGCAGTTCGGCGCCGGCGCCGGCGAAGGAGTCCAGGCCCGCCCGGTGGATCCGGGTGATGGCCTCCTCGATCGTCACTCCGGAGATCCGGGCCATGTGCTCGACCTCGGAGGCGCCCAGCGAGTGGATGACCAGCTCGGGGAACTCGCCCTTGATCGCGGAGAAGGCCCGCTCGTAGTACTCCACGCCGTAGTCGGGGTGGTGGCCGCCCTGGAACATGATCTGGGTGCCGCCCAGCTCGACCGTCTCCGCGCAGCGGCGCAGGATCTCGTCGAGGTCGCGCGACCAGCCCCTGTCGCTCTTCGGCGGGACGTAGAAGGCGCAGAACTTGCAGGCCGTCACGCAGACGTTGGTGTAGTTGATGTTCCGTTCGATGATGTACGTCGCGATGTGCTCGACGCCGGCGTAGCGGCGGCGGCGCACGGCGTCCGCGGCGGCACCGAGGGCGTGCAGCGGCGCGGAGCGGTAGAGCTCCAGCGCCTCCTCGGGGGTGATCCGGCCGCCCGCGGCCGCACGGTCGAGGACGGCCTGCAGGTCGGCGGCGGGGGAGTCGAGGGTCTGCTCGGACACCTTGCGGGCCTACTTTCTTTCCAACGGCGGGCTGTCCGACGGCGGCACCGGCGGGCGGCGGGGCGTCTCCGGGACGGGAGGACGCCCGGACGGCAGGACCGAACCAGCCTACGCCAGCCCTTTTCTGCGGCCCGTCACCCCTGCTTGGCCAGGTCGCCGGAGGGGTCCATGCCGAGCGGCGCGCCGCTCACCTGCAGGTGCAGCGAACCGCCGCCCGCCGGGGTGTAGGTCTGCTTCTCGGGTTCGCCGGTGCACCGCGGGTCGTTGCCCACCGGGCGCTCCTGCAGCTCGATCCGGTCGGCGGAGGCCGTGAGCAGGGTGAGTTCGCCGCGGCAGACGGTGTCGCTGAAGGCGGACGCGTTGCTGGTGCGGCCGACCACCTCGCCGACCTTGCCCCGGCCGAACTCGACCCGGAAGGTGCTGGGCAGGCCGCCAACGCGGGTGGTGATGGTGCCCTGCCAGGTCCCGAGGTAGCCGGCCGGGAGGGTGCCGGAGCCGCTGGCCCAGGCGGCCGGGGAGGACGGCGCCCCGGCCGGGGAGGACGGCTGCCCGCCGCTCGCGCCGCCGGTGTCGGCGGGTCTGCTGGTGGCGGCGTCCTGGCTGCCGCGGTCCGGCTCCCGGGAGCCGGACCGCGCCGCCCACAGGCCGCCGCCCGCGGCGAGCACCGCCAGCACGGCGAGCGGCACCGCCCAGCGGCGGCGCGGGCGGGCGGCTGCGGGCCGGTCGAGGGTGGTCGGGGTGCGGTCGTAGGGCGGGCCGGGCGGGCCTGACGCGCCTGACGGCGGGCCGGGCGGGGGCCCGGGGGCGGGGGCCGCGGCGGGGGCGGCCGGCCCGTCCGGGTCGTGCGCCTCCAGGTCGAGCAGTTCGACGGCGCTGCGGGCGACGGCGGCGGAGACGGCGGGCGGCAGCCAGTCCCCGGCGGCGGGGGACGCGGCGGGGGCCAGCAGGGCGCGCAGCGCGGCCGGGGTGGGCCGGTCGGCGGCGTCCTTGCGGAGGCAGGCCAGGACGGCCTCGCGCAGCGGGCCGGTGATCCCGCCGAGGTCGGGCTCCTCGTGCAGGACGCGGTAGAGCAGGACGGCGGCGCTGACGCCCTCGCCGAAGGGGGCGGTGCCGGTGGCGGCGAAGGCGAGCACGGCGCCGAGCGAGAAGACGTCCCCGGCGGGGCCGGCCGCCTCGCCGGCGGCCTGTTCGGGCGAGAGGTAGCCGGGCGAGCCGACCACGTACCCGGAGCGGGTGAGGGCGGTGGCGGCGTCCAGGGCGCGGGCGATGCCGAAGTCGATCAGGCGCGGGCCGTCCAGGGCGAGCAGCACGTTGGACGGCTTGACGTCGCGGTGCACCAGGCCGAGGGCGTGCACCTGTTCCAGGGCCTCGGCGAGGGCGGCACCGAGGGTGTGCACGGCCGGGACGGGCAGCGGTCCGTGCCGGCGGACGGCGGCGTCCAGCGAGGGCCCGGCGACGTAGCCGCTGGCCACCCAGGGGTGGTCGCCCTCGGTGTCGGCGTCCAGCACCGGGGCCGTCCAGCGGCCGCCGACCAGCCGGGCGGCCGCGACCTCCTGGCGGAACCTGGCCCGGAACTCGGGGTCGTCGGCGAGTTCGCCGCGCACCACCTTGACCGCGACCGTCCGGCCGCCGGCCGTGCGGCCCAGGTAGACCCGTCCCATGCCGCCCGCGCCGAGCCGGCGCAGCAGCCGGTACGAGCCGACCCGTGCCGGGTCCGAAGCACCCAGTGGTTCCATCCGCCCCCGCCTCCCGTCGGGCCCGGTGGGCCCCGCCGGACAGTACCAACCGGGGCCACCGCACGCCCGGTGTTACCCGGCGGCGGGCACGGACTCCAGCAGGCGCACCGTCACGTCCGCGGCGAAGCCGCTGTCGTGGGCCACCCGGCGGGCGAACTCGGCGATGCCGGCGAGCTGGCGGCCGCCGAGCGAGTAGTCCAGGGCCTCGGTGAAGTACCGCTCCAGCAGCGGCGCTTCGAAGGACTCCCAGCGGGCGGCCTGCTCGGCGACCTTTCCGGCCTCGGTGAGGGAGAGGTCGCGGGACTCCAGGAAGGCGCGGTGCACGGCGGCGACGGTGCCGGGCTGCTGCTCGGCGTAGTCGCGGCGGGCGGCCCAGACGGCGAAGACGAAGGGCAGGCCCGTCCACTCCTTCCACATGGCGCCGAGGTCGTGGACGGCGAGGCCCTGGCTGGGGGCCTGTTCCAGGGAGGCGCGCAGGGCGGGGTCGCCGATGAGGACGGCGGCGTCGGCGCGGGCGAGCATCGCGTCGAGGTCGGGCGGGCTGGAGAAGTACTCGGGCCGGACGCCCTCGCGCTCCTCCAGCAGCAGACGGGCGAGCCGGACGGAGGTGCGGCTGGTGGAGCCGAGGGCGACCGGGCGGCCGTCGAGGTCGGCGAGCGGGACCTTGCTGACGATCACGCAGGACATCACCGGGCCGTCGCTGCCCACGGCGATGTCGGGCAGCACGACCAGGTCCTCGGCGTGCCGCAGGTATTCGACGCAGGTGATCGGGCCGATGTCGAGGTCGCCGGCGACCAGGCGGTCGCTGAGCTTCTCGGGGGTGTCCCTGGTGAGGTCGAGATCGAGGAGGTTGCCGGTCCGCGCGAGCCCCCAGTAGAGGGGCAAACAGTTGAGGAACTGAATATGTCCGACCCGGGGCCTTACCGCCGCCGAGCTGCCCGCTTCGCTACCGGTCACCGTGCGCTCCCTCTGATGTTCGTACTCTCCCCGCAGCGTATGCCTGCCGCGTTCAGGTCCCGACACCAGGCGGGCGACACACCGGCGCGCCCTTCGGTCACCCCTGGTCGGGGTCGCGCCCGCGTGCTAACGTCTCTTCCAGTTGCAGTTTGATTCCCCTTGCAGTACTTGAAGCCTGCGGAGCATGTAACCGCAGGCTTTTCGTAGTTTTTCAGCAGTTTCAGCGCAATTGAGCATTGATTGAGCACTGTGCGAAAAACTCCGGACCATACCGGAGGCAGGGCGATCAGCGCAGCGGACCGGAGGTCACACGGTGTGGCCTCCAATACGTCCCTCGCAAGGAGAACGGCATGGCTCAGGGAACCGTCAAGTGGTTCAACGCTGAGAAGGGCTTCGGCTTCATCGCCCAGGAGGGCGGCGGCCCCGACGTCTTCGTCCACTACTCCGCCATCAACTCGACCGGCTTCCGGTCGCTCGAGGAGAACCAGGCGGTCACCTTCGACGTCACCCAGGGCCCGAAGGGCCCGCAGGCGGAGAACGTCACCGCAGTCTGACGATCCTCTGATGATCTGATCGCTCCGGACCTCCGGGTCCGCCGGTGGCCACCCGGGCCGCCACACGAGCACGAAGCGCAGTACCAAGGGGGCCCGCCACGTCGTGGCGGGCCCCCTGCCTGTTCCGGCCCCGCTCCGCCCCGGCCCCGGCCGCGCGGTCCCGGGCGCCGGGACCCGCACGGACGGGCCCACCCGCCCGTGCGGGAGCACTGCTCCGTCAGCCACCGGGCATCGCTCGATCGGGTGATCCTCGCCACGCTGCCGGGGCTGTTGTCGATTCGTGACCGGACGGTCTCCGCGGTGCGAAACTGCCGGGGCCCTTCGCGCGTCTATCGAAGGGAACACGGCGAAGGGGTATGGCAGTGAAGCGGGCGGCAGGCAGGGTCGTGGCGGCAGCGGTGCTCGGTGGGGCTCTGGTGCTCACCACCGCGTGCAGCAGCAGCGGCGGTGGGGGCTCGTCCTCGGGCGCCGACAAGCAGGAGCAGAAGAAGTCCCAGGCCCAGCTGACCATCGAGCCGGCCAACGGCGCCACCAAGGTGAAGCCGTCCGGCGCGCTCAAGGTCGCGGTGGCGAACGGCAAGCTCACCACGGTCAAGGTGACGGGCAAGGACGGCAAGGAGGTCCCGGGCACGATCACCCCCGACGGCCTCGGCTGGACGCCCGCGCAGAACCTCGCCGTCTCCACCGAGTACAAGGTGACCGCCCAGGCCGCGGACGCCGCCGGCGTGGCCGCCACCTCGGAGAGCAGCTTCACCACCCTGACGCCCGCCAAGGGCGCCGGCCCGTACGACAACATCTCGGACAAGCAGACGTACGGCGTCGGCATGATCGTCTCGCTGAGCTTCAAGAAGGCCGTCGAGAACAAGGCGGCCGTCGAGAAGGCCGTCACCTTCGAGGCGTCCGACGGCACCGTGGTCAAGCCGCACTGGTTCGGCAACAACCGGGTGGACTTCCGCCCGGAGCAGTTCTGGAAGCCGCAGACCAAGGTCACCGTGCACTACCGGCTGAAGAGCGTCGAGACCTCCCCGGACGTGTACGGCGAGGTCGACAGCGACCAGAGCTTCACCATCGGCCGCTCCCGGGTCAGCGTCGCCGACGCCTCCACCCACCAGATGGTGGTCAAGGAGGACGGCAAGCCGGACGCCACCATCCCGATCAGCGCCGGCGCCAGCTCGCCCGCCTCGCAGAACACGTTCAACGGCACGATGGTGGTCATGGCCAAGGAGGGGACGACCGTCATGGACTCCTCCACCGTGGTCAACCACGAGGGCCCGGCCTACAAGGTCGAGATGCCGCACGCCCTGCGGCTCACCCCCACCGGCACCTACGTGCACGGCAAGTACGCCCCGGGCGTCTTCGGCCGCACCAACACCAGCCACGGCTGCATCGGCCTGGAGGACACCTCCGCCAAGGACGGCTCGCCGGGCTCGTCCGCCGGCCAGTTCTACGACGCCGCGATCGTCGGCGACCCGGTCACCGTGCAGAACTCGGTCGGCCAGCAGGTCCGGCCGGACAACGGCCTGAGCGGCTGGAACATCAGCTGGGACAAGTGGTGACGCGCTGACCCGAACGCCGTCGGGGCGTCCGTCCGGAGGGGGGATCCGGACGGGCGCCCCGATGTCGTCTCAGGGGTGGTTCCCGCGCTCCGTCACCAGGCGGACGGCGCCGGCGGGGCGACCACCGGCGGGCGGTCGTCGCAGGTGACGGTGTTGGGCAGCTCCCAGGGGGCGAGCCAGGCGCCGGTGGTGCCGCCGCCGTCGTTGCCGCCGAGGTCGGTCACCGAGAACTCGGAGCCGGCCGGGGTGAAGTGGAAGCTGCCGCAGTTGTTCACGCCGACCGCTCCGACGTTGCGGGCGTCCACGTTCTCGAAGTCGGCGGAGCCGGCCGCCCGGGCGCTGAGCACCGAGGTGCCGGTGCCGTCGACCCGGATGTCCTTGAAGTGCAGGCCGGTGACCTCGTAGAGGTCCTTGACCGGCCAGTCGGCCACCACCATCACCGCGTTGTAGGTGCTGTCGAGGAAGTGGTCGCCGGTCACCCGGACGTCCGCGGCGATGTCCTTCTCCAGCGCGTAGAACCAGATCGCGCCGAGGCCGATCTTCCAGTTCAGCTCGTGGGTGCCGGAGCGGACGGTGGTGTTGTCGGTGATCCACAGGTGCCCGGCGAACGGCTCGGCGCCGAACCGGGAGCCGACGTGGATCGCGCTGCCCTCGCGGACCGGGTCGGCGACCAGGTTCCCGGAGACGGTGTTGTCGATGCCGCCGTAGATCGCGATGCCGTTGGCCAGCACCGGCGACTGTACGGTGTTGTGGTCGAAGGTGTTGCGGGCGTCCGCGGTCTTCTCGGACCACATGGCGAGGCCGTCGTCGCCGGTGTTGCGGACGAGGTTGTGGGAGACCACCGAGTCGGTGACGCCGGTGTGGAAGTTCAGGCCGTCGGCGATCTGGTCGGTGATCACGTTGCGGGTCACCTCGATGTTCTTCATCGGCCCGTCGAACCAGAGGCCCACCTTGGTGTGGTGGATGTACAGGCCCTCGATCACCGAGTCGCTCATCGCGCCGCCGATGCCGTTCACCTGGTCGGTGTCGATCCGCTCGCGGACGTCGCCCTCGATCGCGAAGCCGGACAGGTGGACGTTGCGGCTGCCGCCCGCGGCGGCGTCCTTGCCGTAGAAGCCGACGCCGGTGTGCACGGAACCGTCCGCAGCCGGGGTCCCCAGCGAGACCTGGTGCCCCTTGACGATCGTGTACCAGCTGCCGGCGCCCTCGATCGTCACGTCGTCGACCACGATGTGCCGGTTGACCTGGTAGGTACCCGGCGGCAGGTAGACCGGCAGGTGGACCCGGCGGGCGAAGGCGATCGCCCGGTCCAGGGCGTCCGCGGAGTCGCGGCGGCCCGTCGGGTCGGCGCCGAAGGCGAGCACGTCGGCGGCGGCGAGGTTCACGTGCGGGGCGGCGACGAGCTCGGAGTCGAGCAGGTCGACCACCGTCCAGGCGGCCTTGCTGCCCTGCGGCACCGTCAGCCGCACGGTCTCGCCCGCCTTGTGGGTGCGGCCGAGCAGCAGGCGCTGCTCGTCGTAGAAGTGGGTGGGCCGGAAGGGCTCGGCGATCTCCGGGGCCGGGGTGGTGGCGCTCGGCACGCAGGAGCACTCGGTGATCCACCAGTCCGGGTGCAGCAGCCCGGCCTGCGGGTCGTTGCTGAACGGGTACTGGTTGTAGAGCCAGGAGTACTGCGAGGTCAGCGTCATGGTGCTGTGCTTGCGGCCGTTCACCGCGACGTCCAGCGGCGCGGTGGTGCCGCCGCCGCCCGGGGCGTCCGGGATGCTGTAGCGCACGGTGATCGCGTTGGCCGCGGCGGGCAGGGTGAACTCGACGTACTGGCCGGGCGTCAGCTTCACCGCGGACCGGCCCGAGGCCTCCGAGGGCAGGGTGTAGGCGGTGCGGTCCGGGCCGATCACCGTGCCGGTGCTCCGCGCGTTCTCGGCCTCCTGCTCGGCCGCGCCCAGGTCGGCGCCGCGGCCCGCGACCAGTGCGGGTGCCAGGCCCGCCCGCGTCACCACGGCCCCGGCGGCGGGCTTCCCGGTGTCGGCGGCGGCCGGCCCGGCGTAACCGACGGTGGCCGCGGTCACCGCCGCCAGCACGGCCGCGGCACGTCGCGACGGCCCGCCGGCCCGGCGCGTCGCAGCTCCTCTGATGCTCCGTGACATCGCTTGCTCGTTTCTCTCGGGGTGGTGGCGGCCGTGGTCGCCCGCGGCGGAGCGTAGGGCTGCGGCACTCCGCCCCACAAGAGGAGTGCAAGCAATTTTCGATGATCTGTTGATTTGATGCAGGACATGGGATCAATCCTTGCAACCTTGCGCGGCCGCACGAGCACGCCGAGAGGGCGCCCCGGGCAGGCCGAGGCCCCTCCCCCGGTGCGGGGAAGGGGCCTGGGCGAAGGCGGGCGGTGTTCGGCGTCAGGCCGCGGCGGCCACCGGCTCGGCGGACCGGGCGGGCTCCGGCTCGGTCAGCAGGTCACCGGTGGGGTTGTCGTACGCCGTGCGGTCCAGGGTCTTCTCGCGGGCCGCGACCAGGATCGGCACGACCGCCTGGCCGGCCACGTTGGTGGCGGTGCGGACCATGTCGAGGATCGGGTCGATCGCCAGCAGCAGTCCGACGCCCTCCAGCGGCAGGCCGACCGTCGACAGGGTGAGGGTCAGCATGACGATCGCGCCGGTCAGGCCGGCCGTCGCGGCGGAGCCGATCACCGAGACGAAGGCGATCAGCAGGTAGTCGCCGATGCCGAGGTGGATGCCGTACACCTGGGCCACGAAGATCGCGGCCAGCGAGGGGTAGATCGCGGCGCAGCCGTCCATCTTGGTCGTGGCCCCGAACGGAACGGCGAACGACGCGTACTCGCCCGGGACGCCGAGGCGCTCGGTGACCCGGCGGGTGACCGGCAGGGTGCCGACCGAGGAGCGGGAGACGAAGGCCAGCTGGATGGCCGGCCAGGCGCCGCGGAAGAAGTGCACCGGGTTGAGGCCGCCGGCGAAGCGCAGCAGCAGCGGGTACACGGCAAACAGCACGATCGCGCAGCCGATGTAGACGTCGGCGGTGAGCGTGGCGAACGGGGCGAGCAGGTCCCAGCCGTACTTGGCGACGGACTTGCCGATCAGGCCGAGGGTGCCGAGCGGCGCCAGTCTGATGACCCACCAGAGCGCGGTCTGGGTGAGGTCGAGGACGGACTCGGCGAGCCGGCGGACGGGCTCGGCCTTCTCGCCGATCTTCAGCACGGCGGCGCCGGTGACGACGCCGAGGAAGACGATCTGGAGGACGTTCACCTCGACGAACGAGGTGGCGATGTTCGTCGGGACGATGCCGGTGAGGAAGTCCACCCAGCTGCCGGCCTCCTCCGGGGCCTTGAGGCCCTCGGTGGAGAGTCCGGCGCCGCGGCCGGGGTCGGTGAGCAGGCCGAGGCCGAGGCCGACCGCGACCGCGATCAGCGAGGTGGCGAGGAACCAGAGGAGGGTGCGGACGGCGAGCCGGGCGGCGTTGGCGACGTTCCGCAGGTTGGCGACGCTGACCACGATGGCGGTGAAGACCAGCGGCGGGACGGCCAGCTTCAACAGCTGGACGAAGGTCCTGCCGATGGTGTCGAGGGTGGTGGTGAGCCAGGCGACGTCGCCGGCGCGGGCGATCCAGCCGAGCAGCAGGCCGAGGGCGAGGCCTCCGGCGATCTGCGCCCAGAAGGGCGTGCGGCGGACTGCGGACAGGGGTCCGGGCATGGGGATGCGACTCCGGGGGTCGGGCGGCAGACGGGGGAGGTCGGACACGGCGGCACGCACGGGGCCCGTCCGGGCGGGGGCCGCGGAGGAACCGTCAGGAGAGGCGTGCCGCCCCGGTACAGCCGCAGGCGCGGCGGGCGCGCGGGCAGGCGCAGCGGCGGACGGGCGGGGTGCCCGGTCCGTCCTGGAGTGCGCCTGCGGTGGTCATGGCCGGAACGTTAGCAGTAAACATTTGAGATGTTCAAAGTATTGGTTTGAGCTATGGCCACGAACCGGCCAGACCGGACGGGGGCCGGCCCCGCCACGGATTGACCGGGCGGAGCGGTTATACGTATAACTTCAGGTATGGGCTACATCGCGCTGCTCCGCGCCCCGCACGTCACCCGGCTGCTCCTCGGCACCCTGCTCGGCCGGCTCCCCGCCGGCATGACCGGCCTGGTGATCGCCCTCGCCCTGCGCGAGGCCGGCGCGCCGTACAGCCGGATCGGCCTCGCCACCGCCGCCTACGCCGTCTCCGCCGCGATCGGCGGCCCGGTGCTCGGACGGATCGTCGACCGCACCGGCCAGCCCCGGGTGCTGCTCACCACGGCCCTGGTCGCCGGCCTCGGCTACGCCCTGCTCGCCCTCGCCCCCGGCTCCGCGGTCGCCGCACCGGCCGGCGCCGCGCTCGCCGGGCTCGCCATGCCGCCGCTCGAACCCTGCCTGCGGGCCCTGTGGCCCTCCGTGGTGGAGGAGGAGCAGCTCGACACCGCGTACGCCTTCGACTCCGCCTCCCAGCAGATCCTCTACGTGGCCGGTCCGCTCGCGGTGGCCGGGATCGCCGCCGGCTTCGGTCCGTCCACGGCCCTGTGGACGGCGGCCGCGCTCGGCCTGCTCGGCTCGCTGGTCGTCGCCACCGCCGCACCCGCCCGGGCCTGGCGGGCGCCCGCCCGCAGCGCCTCCGCCGGGCTCCTCGGACCGCTGCGCTCCCCCGGCCTCGTCCTGCTGCTGATCGGCCTGGCCGGCGCCGGCTGGACGGTCGGCGCCCAGAGCGTGCTGTTCATCGCCTACGCCGAGCAGCACCCCGGCGCACTGCCCGGCGGGGCCGGCCTGATGCTGGCCCTCGCGGCCCTCGGCGGCCTGCTCGGCGCGCTCGGCTACGGCGCCGTCCGCTGGCGGAGCACCACCGCCACCCGCACCTGGGTGATCGCGCTGCTGATGGCGGCCTCCTACCTGCCGCTGCTCGCGCTGCCCGGGCCGTGGGCGATGGCCGGGCTGTCGCTGCTCTCCGGGATCGGTCTGGCGCCGCTGCTGGCGGCCGCGTTCGTGCTGATCGCCGAACTGGCGCCGACCGGGACGGTCACCGAGGCCTTCGCCTGGCTGATCACGCTGTTCGCGACCGGCAACGCGGCGGGCTACGCGGTGTCCGGCGCCCTGGTCGAGGGCTCGCTGCTGCGGGTCGCGGTGTGCGCGGCGGCCGGGATCGGGGTCGGCGGGGTGCTGCTGTTCGCCTGCCGCGGATGGTTCCGGCCTGCCGCGGCCGACGCCCCGGCCCGCACGGTCCTGGCGGCCTGACGGGCCCTCACGCCGCCCCGCCCGGTGCGGGTGCACCGGGCGGGGCGGCGGTCAGGCCGGGCGGGTGGAGGCGCGGACGACCAGGGTGGTGGGGAGCGGCGGGACGGCGCTGACCGGTTCGCCGGCGAGCAGCGCGGCGAGGGCGGCGACGCCGGTGCGGCCGAGTTCCTCGCCGGGCAGGTCGACGGTGGTGAGCGGCGGGACGAGCAGGCCGGCCACCGGGATGTTGTCGATGCCGACCACCGACACGTCCTCGGGGATCCGCAGGCCCAGTTCGGCGGCGGCCTGGTACAGGCCGGAGGCGACCACGTCGTCGTCGCAGATCACCGCGGCCGGCCGGTCGGGCCGCTCCAGCAGCGTACGGGCGACCGCGCGGGCGGCCTCGGCGCCCTCGTTCAGGCTGACCCCGGCCTCGACGACCTCCAGGTCCGCGGCGGCGGCCTCGAAGCCGGCCTGGCGGGTGCGGAAGGTGTGCGCGGACAGGGTGGAGCGCAGATGGCCGATCCGGCGGTGGCCGCGGGCGGCGAGGTGTTCCACCGCGGCCCGCATGCCGGCCGCGACGTCGAGCTCGACGGTCGGGCGGCCCGGGCTGCGGGCCGGGTCGGCGTCGAGGAAGACCGCGGGGGTGTCGGCGGGGAGTTCACCGAGCTGGCTGTCGTCCGGCGAGCAGATCAGCAGGCCGTCGAAGCGGCCGGCGGTGGCGGCCTCGGCGAGGGTGGCGCCGTCCCAGCCGGAGGAGACGACCACGGCGAGGCCGCGTCGGTGGGCCTCCTCGTGGACACCGGAGAGCACCCGGCCGAAGAAGGGGCCGAGCAGGTTGGGCACCGCGAGCATCACCATGCCGCTGCGGCCGAGCCGCAGTTGGCGGCCGGCGGCCTGCGGCTGGTAGCCGAGGGTGCGGGCGGCCTCGCGGACGCGCTCGCGGGTGGCGTCGGAGACGCGGTGGCCGCCGGCACCGGAGAACACCAGGGAGACGGTGGCCTGCGAGACGCCGGCCAGCCGGGCCACGTCCCGCCCGGTGGGGCGGCGCGGCGGCGCGGGTTCGGCCAAGGTCAGTCCCGGACGGCGGCGCGGGCAGCGTCGTCGGCCGCGTCCTCCTCGGCGTTCTGGTCGGCGATCCGCTGCGCGGTGCGGGTGCGCATGCCGCCGACCTTGTCGACGATCTGCTCGGACATCGCGTCGCGCTGCTTGCTGAGCACGACGTAGCTGATCGGGGCGGACGCCAGGAGCGCGAGCAGGATGAGGAAGACGACACCGCTGCTGCCGGCGACCGGGATCACGCCGAAGCGGCCGAGCAGCACGGCCACCAGCAGGCAGCCGAGGAAGATACTCGCCCGCAGGGAGGTGTAGCGGAGCGTGGCGTGCGGCTTGCGGCTGCTCACGGATGGCGTCCTTCGCGGCTGGGGTACGACGGGTGGCGCGGGCGGGCCGCCAGGGGCGGCCTTCGCCGGGTGCCGGTCTCCCAGTGAAGCATGCCGGACGCCGGCGCCCGCACGGGGTCAGCCGATGTCGGGGCGGAGGTCCAGCCACATGGTGACGTCGTCCCGGTCGTCGCCGGGCCCGACCCGGATCGCCCCGGGCACCCGGCCGACCTCCCGGTAGCCGGAGCGGCCGTAGAAGGCCTCCAGTCCCTGGCCGCCGCGCAGGGTGAGCCGGAGCCCGGCGAGGCCCTCGGCGCGGGCGGTGCGCTCGGCCTCGGCGAGCAGGTCGGCGCCGTAGCCGCGGCCCTGCAGCCCGGGGTGGACCATGACCCGCTGGAGCATCCGCCAGTGGTCCATGAGGTCGAAGCGCACGGAGGTGAGGAAGAGGGCGGCGGCGAGCCGGCCGGTCGTGCGCTCCCGGCCGATCAGCAGCCGGTCGGGCCCGGCCGGGCGGAGCCCGGCGAACTGCTCCTCCGCGGTGGGCCGCACCCGGTCGGCGGTGACCGGGGGGACGAAGCCGACCGCGCCTCCGGCGTTGCTGACGTCTGTCCACAGCGCCACGAGCTCGTCGCGCAGCCCGGGGGTGAGGGCGGGGTCCAGCGCGAAGGACAGCGTCATAGTCGAAGAGGCTATCCGCTCCTTACGGCTGCCGCTCCTCGCTCCTCACGACGGTCGGCCGCGTCCTCAGGCGGCCGCGGCGACCGGCGCACCGCCCGTCCGGGCACCGCCGCGCAGGGCCAGGCAGAGCACCACGGCGACGGCGCACAGCCCGCCCGCCGCGTACCAGGCGAGGTCGTAGTCGCCGAACCGGTCGCGGACGACGCCGGCCAGCCCGGCGACCACGGCGGCGCCGATCTGGTGGGCCGCGAGCACCCAGCCGAAGACGATCGGCGCGTCGGCCCCGAAGTGGCGGCGGCAGAGCGCCACGGTGGGCGGCACGGTGGCCACCCAGTCCAGCCCGTAGAAGATCACGAAGGCCAGGATCGGGGGCTGCAGGGAGTGGCCGAACAGCTGCGGCAGGAAGAGCAGCGACAGACCGCGCAGGCCGTAGTAGACGACCAGCAGCCGCCGGGAGTCGAAGCGGTCGGTGAACCAGCCGCTGGCGATGGTGCCGGCCACGTCGAAGACGCCGACCAGGGCGAGCAGGCTCGCGCCGGTGGTCACCGGCATCCCGTGGTCGTGCGCGGCCGGGATGAAGTGCGTGCCGACCAGGCCGGCGGTGGTCGCACCGCAGATCGCGAAGGAGCCGGCCAGCAGCCAGAAGGCCCGCGACCGGGCGGCCTCCCGCAGCACCCGCAGCGAGCGGGCCAACGCGCTGCCGTCGGTCACCGGCTCGGGCGGCTGCTCGGTGGCGCCGTACGGGAGCAGGCCGACGTCGGCCGGACGCTCGCGCATCAGCAGCAGGACGGGCACCGCGACGGCGGTCGCCGCCAGCGAGACCACGACGACCGCGGTGCGCCAGCCCTGGTGCTCGACCAGCGCGGCGAGCACCGGCATGAAGACCAGGTTGCCGGCCGCCCCGGCGGCGGTCAGCACACCGGTGACCAGTCCCTGCCGGGCCTGGAACCAGCGGCCGGTGACGGTGGTGGCGAAGGCACCGGCCATCGACCCGCTGCCGAGGCCGACCAGCACGCCCCAGCAGAGGATCAGCTGCCAGCTCTCCGTCATCAGGACGGTGAGGCCGGCGCCGGTGGCGATGGTCAGCAGGGCGCTGACCACGATCAGGCGGATGCCGAAGCGGTCCATCAGCGCCGCGGCGAACGGCGCGGTCAGGCCGTACAGCGTGAGGTTGACCGAGACGGCGCTGCCGATGGTGGCGTGCGACCAGCCGAACTCGGCGTTCAGGGCGTCCATCATCAGGCCGGGCGCGGAGCGGAAGCCGGCCGAGCCGAGCAGGACGACCAGGGCGACGCCGGCCACCACCCAGGCGTAGTGCAGGCGGGGCGGGCGGGCGCCGGCGGGGGCGGCGGGTCTGCGGGTGCTCAGATCGGTCACCGGACGAGTGTCCCGGGCGGGGACGGCCGCGAACGAGTGGCCTGACCGCCAGCTTTCGTCAGGATCGGGCCAAACGGCCGGCCGCCCCGCCCCGGCTCAGCGGTCGGCCACCCGGCGCAGGTTCCGGATCGGCCGGACGAGCAGCAGCGTGGCGACCACCAGCACCGCGACCGCCGCACCCGTGAACAGCACCGCCCGCGGGCCGAAGGCCCCGGAGGCGGGGCCGGCCAGGGCGGAGCCGACCGGCGCCATGCAGACCGACCCGGCGACCTCGTAGGCGTGGATCCGGTTGAGCACCTCGGCCGGCACCTGGGTCTGCACGCTGGTGGCCCACATGACGCTCCAGAAGGTGGCGCCGACGCCGGTGACCAGGAAGCACACCGCGAGCACCGGCACGGGCAGCCCGAGGGCGATGCCGAGCGGGGTGAGCGGGAAGGCCAGCATCGCCAGCGCCCCGCCGCGCAGCGGGTGCTGCGGCCGGACGCGGATGGCGAGCAGTCCGCCGAGCACGGTGCCGGCCCCGAAGACGGCGTTCAGCACGCCGTACGCCGTGGAGCCGTGCGCGGGGACGATCAGGCCGGCGGCGATCGGCTGCAGCGGGCCGAAGCAGATCGCGCTGTGGAAGAACCAGATCACGATGACGCCCCACATCCAGGTGCGGGCGCGGAACTCGTGCCAGCCCTCGACCAGGTTCCGCCAGAGGCTGTCGCCGGGCGGCGGCGCCGGCGCCGGGCCGAGCCGCAGGGCGAGCAGGCAGCCGGCGCTCAGGGCGTAGGCGCAGGCGGCGACCACCATCACCCAGCCGGTGGCGGCGGCCCCCGCCAGCAGGCCGGCCACCGCCGGACCGAGCAGGACGGTGAGTGCCTCGGAGGTGCGCAGCACCCCGTTGGCGCCGTGCACGTCGCGGGCGGTCAGCGGGACGGTGGAGGCGGCGCCGGGCTGGAACATCGCGGCGGCGGTGCCGGCCACCGCGAGCAGGGCGTACAGCTGCCAGAGCCGGTCGACGCCGGTGAAGAACAGCCAGGCCATCAGCACCCGGGTGGTCAGGTTGAGCAGGTCGGCGGCGATCATCAGCCGGCGCGCGGTGAAGCGGTCGGCGAGCACCCCGCCGATCAGCACCAGGCCGGCGAAGGGGGCCATCAGGAAGGCCATGGCGTAGCCGACGCTGCCGAGCGGGTGGCCGGCGCCGATCAGGCCGGCCGCGACGGCGACCGGGAGCATGGCGTCGCTGAGCAGGCCGGAGCTGCGGGCGGTGAAGTAGAGCCGGAAGTTGCGGGTCCAGATGGCCGGTCCGGCATCCGGTGCGGGGGCGGTGACGGCCGGGGCGGGCGCGGGTCTCAGTTCGGGCACGACAGCAGTTTTGGTCCAGACCACTTCCGCGGGCCAGTGGTTTCCGGGTCACAATGTGGCACCGCCCCGCGCGAAGGGAGACCAGGATGGCAGGGGCCGCGCGGCAGCACCGGGTTGCGGTGCTCGCACTGGACCGGGTGATCGCCTTCGAACTGGCCATCCCGGCAAGGATCTTCGAGTCGGCCAAGGGCCCGGACGGCCTCCCGCTGTACCGGGTGGCCACCTGCACCGTGGACGGCGGGCCGGTCGCCACCAGCACCGACTTCCGGGTCGCGGTCGACCACGGCCCCGAACTCCTCGCCGAGGCCGACACCGTGGTCGTCCCGGCGCAGCAGGACGGCCCCGGCGACGTGGTGAACGGTGTCCTCGACCCGCGGATCGCCGCCGCCCTGGCGGTGATCCGCCCCGGCACCCGGCTGGTGTCGATCTGCACCGGCGCCTTCGTGCTGGCCGCGGCCGGCCTGCTCGACGGCCGCCCGGCCACCACCCACTGGGCGTACACCGAGCGCTTCGCCCGGATGTTCCCGCGGGTGCGGCTGGACCCGGACGTGCTCTTCACCGACGACGGCGACGTGCTGACCTCCGGCGGGGTCGCCGCGGGCGTCGACGTCTGCCTGCACCTGGTGCGCCGCGACCACGGCAGCGCGGTCGCCAACGCGGTGGCCAGGACCTGCCTGGTGCCGCCGTGGCGGGAGGGCGGGCAGAAGCAGTACGTGGCGACGCCCGGGCCCGATCCGCTGCAGGGCGGGTCCGGCACGGCCGCCGTCCGCGCCTGGGCGCTGGAGCACCTGGACCGGCCGCTGCCGCTGGGCGAACTGGCCGCCCGGGCGGGCACCAGCGTGCGGACCTTCACCCGGCGCTTCCGCGAGGAGACCGGGAGCAGCCCGGGCGAGTGGCTGGCGCTGCAGCGCACCGACCTGGCCCGGCGGCTGCTGGAGGAGACCGACCTGTCGGTGGACCAGGTGGCCCGGCGGGCCGGGTTCGGCACCGCGGCCTCGATGAGGCTGCACCTGCGCGGCCGGCTCGACGTCGCGCCGAGCGCCTACCGGCGGACCTTCCGCACCACGGAACCCGCGCCGCGCCGCTCGCCGGACGGTGCCCCGCCGCGCACGCCCCGAGCACGGCACGCCGGGACACCGCCCGAGCGGACGCGCGAGCCCTGAACCCGCGCGCCTGCGCTCCGCACTCGCCGAGGAGGCCTGCGGGCGGTCGGCAGCCGGTCCCCCTGATGTGCTGGCACCACCCGGGCTCCCCTCGGCGTCCCCTCGCGACGGAGCTGCACCCAAGCGTGATCAGTCGGATACGTCACGTCAATGGCTTGTCGTAAATTCGGCGAGGTTGCGGCGCATCGGCCGGAATGCGGAGCACGGCCGGGCCGGTGCGGACGGCCCGTGCGCTCCGGGTGCACCGGTGCGCACGGCGGTCCCGGGCGGGGGCGCGGCCCGCGGACGCCGGGCGGTCAGAGCTGCCGGACGAGTGCGTCGAAGACGGGCACCGCGGCCGGGACGGGCGCCTCGGCGGCCGGGTCGATCTCGCACCAGACCCGCTTGCCGGAGCCCTCCGGGTACCAGCCCCAGCGCACGCAGAGCAGCTCGACCAGCTCCAGGCCGCGGCCGTTGGTGGCGTCCCGGCCGGCGTGCCTCGGGGCGGGCGCCGTCCGGCTGGCATCGGCGACCTCGACCCGCACCGGCGATGAGGCGGCGTCAGGCGACGCGGCGTCGGCCACCGGCATGGTGAGTCTCAGCACGGCCGGACAGCCGGTGTGCACCACGGCGTTGGTGACGAGTTCGGAGACGACCAGCACCAGGGTCTCGGCGATCGGCGCGTCCGGGTCGAGCCCGTGCCCCTGAAGCCTGGTCCGTACCCACCGGCGCGCCCTGCCGACCTCCGCCGGGTCCGCCTGGACCGCCAGCTGCACCTGAAGTACCTGCACCGCTCCACCACCCGCACTCGGTAATCGGCCACCCACACCCTGCCGCCCGGCCCGGGCGGCAGCGCCTTCATCACACCGGTCGGCCGGCCGCGCTCGGCCGGTCTGCCTGGTCGGATTACCCATGGCTTCGACACGAATACGCCTCAGGATGATTCGACCGGGTGGTCGCAGCAAGCGCTTCGGGCATATTCCAGCGATCGGGGGACAGCTCGGTGCATACTGTCCCGCTCACCCTGACGAGCGTCGCACCGACGATCGTCCGGCCGGGTCGGGGCCTGTGCACGAGCACAACGACGGTACCGCCAGAGCGGCCGTCCGGGGCGCCCGCCACGAGCGAACCACCCTTCCCACATCTGTCCGAACCGGCCGTCGCCGCCGGGGTACCGGCAGGATCTGACGGGGTGAAACTTCCCGTCCCCTCATTTCCGCATTTCACCCGGCGGGTGCGCGGTCTTGGATACCGTGGTCGCAGGCATGGCCCGTCGGCCGGCGTGCCCGGGCGGGCGCGGTGCGGCCGGCGCCGGCGACACGCCGGGGAGAGCGGGGAGGGACACCCTCGTGAGCAGAGAGCGCGGCACCGCATGAGCAGTTCCGACGAACGTCTCGCGCTCCGCCTCGTCCGCGGCGAGGAGACGGCGCTCGGCGAGCTGTACGACCGGTTCGCGCCGCTCGTGCACGGCCTCGCGCTGCGCGTCCTCGACGACCAGGACGCCGCCGAACAGCTCACCCGCGACGTCTTCGCCCAGGTCTGGACGGACCCGGACCGCTGGCACCCCGAACAGGGCACCCTGCGCTCCTGGCTGGGCCGGCTCACCCACCGCGGCGCGGTGGCGCGGCTGCGCGAGGGCTGCGGCGACGAGCACGAGATCGCCGCCCGGTCCGCCGCCGCCGGCGCCCACCACGCCGTCGCCTCGCTGCCCGACCCGCTGCGCGAGGCCATCGCCCCCGGCCACCACGAGGGCCGCACCTACCGGGACACCGCCCGCCGGCTCGGGATCGGCGAGAGCGCGGCCAAGCACCGGATGCGGCTCGGCCTGCAACTGGTGGCCGGCGAACTCGCGGCCTCCCACGACGTGGCCCGCGACGGCCGCCACGGCGGCGTCCGCGGCGGCGTCCGCGGCGCCGTCCGCACGGGCAGCCACGCGGACGCCCTGGACGGCGCCCGCCCGGAGCCGGTCCCGGAGCCCGTACCGGCGGCCGGACGGCCGGGGCCGTGACGGCGCCCGGGCGGCACGAGGCGCTGCGCTCCCTGCTGGGGGCGTGGGCGCTCGGGGCCTGCCCGCGGGAGGAGGCCGCCGAGGTCGACCGGCACCTCGCCGGCTGCCCGGAGTGCGCCGAGGAGGCGGCCCGGCTGAGCCGTGCCGCCGCCGAACTCACCCCCGACGAACCGCTCGACCTCTCGGCGACGCTGCGCCGCCAGGTGCTCGACTGGTGCCTGGCCCGCCGCCCGGCGGAGCTGCCGATCCCGGCCTGGGCGGCCCCGTACGCCGCGGAGAGCGCCAAGCTGGACGCCCTGCTGAGCGACCTCGGCCCGGCCGAGTGGCAGGAGGTCGCCGAACTGCCGTGGCACGGCGGGGTGCAGCGCTGGCGGGCGGCCGAGGTGATCTGCCACCTGACCGCGGTGGACGGCTACCTCGCCCGCACGGTCGGCCTGCCCGACCCGCTGGGCGGTGCCCGTCCGCCGATGGTCGGGCGGCGTCCGCCGACGCCCCGGGTGCCCGGGCAGGGCGGGCCCGCCGACGTGCTGGACCGCACCCTGGCCCTGATCACCGCGGCCGGCGGCGACGACCCGGAGCAGGTGCGCCTGCGCTGGCGGGGGCAGAGCCGGGAGCTGCTGCGGGCCGCCTCGGCGGGCGGCGGCGACGGCGGCGCTCCGGTGGACTACGGCTTCGCCGTGTTGCCGCTGCGCGACGCCTTCCTGGACCGCGCCTTCGAGTGCTGGATCCACGGCGACGACATCGCCCGCGCGGTGGACTACCCCTATCCGCCGCCCGCCCCGGCGCACCTGCACCGGCTGATCGACCTCGGGGCGCGGATACTCCCCCGGCTGTTCGCCGCCCGCCGGGCGCAGCCCGTCCCGGCCGGCTCGCCGGGACGCTCGCTGCGGCTGGTCATCGACGGGCCGGCGGCCGGCGAGTGGCTGATCCCGCTGGACGGGCGCGGCGGGGTCGCCGAACCGGTCGCGGAGATGGCGTTGGACGGCCTGGAGTTCTGCTACCTGGCTGCGGCCCACCGCGACCCGGACCTGATCCCGGTCGGGCGGGAGGGCGACCGGGAGGCGATCCGGCAGGTGCTGCACGCACTGCCGCTGCTCTCCCGGCCCTGACGGGCGCCGGGGCCGCGGGCCGGGCGCCCGGGCGGGCTCAGGCGAAGACGACCGTGCGGCTGCCGTTGAGCAGGACCCGCCGCTCGCTGTGCCACTTGACGGCCCGGGCGAGCGCCTGGCACTCGACGTCCCGGCCGATCGCGACGAGCTGCTCCGGGGTCACGTCGTGGGTCACCCGGGCCACCTCCTGCTCGATGATCGGGCCCTCGTCGAGGTCGGCGGTGACGTAGTGCGCGGTGGCGCCGATCAGCTTCACCCCGCGGGTGTGCGCCTGGTGGTACGGCTTGGCGCCCTTGAAGCTCGGCAGGAAGGAGTGGTGGATGTTGATCACCCGGCCGGAGAGCTCCTTGCAGAGGTCGTCCGAGAGCACCTGCATGTAGCGGGCGAGCACCACCAGGTCGACGTTCTCCTCGGCGACCAGGTCCAGCAGCCGGCGCTCGGCCTCGGCCTTGGTGTCCCGGGTGACCGGGACGTGGTGGAACGGGATCCCGTAGGACTCGGTGAGCTCGCGGAAGTCCGTGTGGTTGGAGACCACGGCGGCGATCTCCACCGGGAGGGCGCCGATCCGGGTGCGGAAGAGCAGGTCGTTCAGGCAGTGGCCGAACTTCGACACCATGAGCACGACACGCATCCGCTCGGCGGTCGAGTGGATGTGCCAGTCCATGTGGAAGGAGGCGCCCACGGCGGCGAAGCTGGCCCGCAGCTTCTCCGCGGTGACCTGCCCGGCGGCGGAGAAGTGCACCCGCATGAAGAACAGCCCGCTGTCGGCGTCGCCGAACTGCTGGCTGTCGATGATGTTGCACCCGGTCATGAAGAGGTAGCTGGAGACCGCGTGCACGATCCCCTGCTTGTCCGGACAGGACAGCGTGAGGACGTACTGGGCGCCGGCCTTCTGCTCTTCCACGTGCGGGTTCCTCCACTCGCTCACGACGGACGGCCAAGCGTGTCACATTCCGGACGCCCGGCGCGCCGCTGACCGGACTGCGGGACGCCGCCGCGCGCCGGGCGGCCGGTCAGGCCGCCTGCGTCATGATCCGCAGCACCTCCAGGCTGCGCGGCGGGGTGTCCGGGTCCTCGCCGTCGTTGACCGCGAACAGGACGTGGGCCTCCCGGGCGGCCGCGACCGCCTCGGGCCACAGCTGGTGCCCGAGGTAGGAGACGGCGGGGGCGTCCGCACCGACCTGGTGCAGCACCCGCAGGACCCGGAGCACCGCGGCGTCCAGGGCGGCGGCCTCGGCGGCGTCCCGGACGACGGTGCCGATGTACTTCTCGGCGGACCAGCGGTCCAGCCAGCTGTCCTCGACCAGGCGGTAGACGGCGTCGGTGACGTCGCCGTAGCCGTCCAGGCCGGCCAGCCAGGTGTGCTGCTGGAAGGACGGGTCGGAGAGCATGTGGAGCGCCGAGCGGATGCGGGCCCGCCAGCGCCACCACGGGAGATCGTTGAGCGGCATGCGGCCCATCGTGCTGGAGCGGCGGCCGCCGCGAGAAGAGGTGTTGGCGGACCGATACGAAGAATCTGTGGAGTCGGACATCGTGCCTCGATCGTACGTGCCGCCGCCGACCGCCGGGTCTACACGCGTCACCCCCCGGAGTTCCGCCCCCGTTGGCCTCGCGTTCGCTTTTCGTCCCTCTCGGCGTGCGAACCGAGGTCAAGGCTTGATTTCGGCCGAATCACAGTGCGGCCGTGGGTGTGTACCCGGGAGGGGAGAGTCACCATGAGGCGGAACGGATCGCCCGACGACCATCGGCCCGCCGGCCGGCAGAGCACCGGACTCCGGCGGACCCGCCGCAGAGCGGGCGTCCTGGCCGCGGCGGCGGCCCTCGTCCCCGCGGTCTTCGCCACCTCCGCCTGCGGCGGACCGGCGGACGCCGCCTCCGCCTCGGGCGACCTGACCGTGATGACCTGGGCGCCCTCCGGCACGGGCTCGGCGGACCGGCCCGGCATGACCGCGCTCGCCGAGGCGATCGGGCGCGAGATCAACGCCAAGGGGGGCCTGCACGGCCGCACGCTGCGCGTGCTGACCTGCAACGAGCACAACACCGCCGACGGCGTCACCGCCTGCGCCCGGCAGGCGATCGACGCGAAGGCCGTCGCGGTGGTCGGCTCCTACAGCCAGTACGGCGGCAGCTTCGTCTCCACGCTGGAGCAGGCCGGCATCCCCTACCTGGGCGGCTACGGCCTGTCGACGCCGGAGTTCAGCAGCCCGCTGTCCTACCCGGTGGCCGGTGGCACGCCCGCGCTGATCGCCGGCAGCGGCCGCCAGCTGGTCGAGGCGGGCTGCAAGTCGGTCGCGCTGATCCGCCCGGACACCCGGGCCGGCGACACCCTGGTCGGCTACCTGGACGCCGCGCTGCGGCCCGCCGGGATCCGGCTGACCGACGTCAAGGCGCCCGAGCGGTCCAACGACTACACGCCGATCGCCCAGAAGGCCATCGGCGACGACCGGAACGGCAACTGCGTCACGGTCGCGCTCGGCCCCGAGCCGACCTCCAACCTGCTCGACCCGTTCCGCCGGCTCGGCCCCAAGCACACCGTGCTGGCCTCGGTGATCGGCAGCTTCCAGCAGTCCGTGGTGGACTCCACCGGCGGCGACGGCGGGCCGCTCGGCGGCGCCTACGCCACCGGCTGGTTCCCGCCCGAGTCCTCGCCCGTGTGGGACGCGCTGCGCGGCACCGTCCGCAGCTACGGCAGCGGCGACACCGCGATCGACGTCGCCGACCCCGGCGTGCAGACCACCTGGGTCGCCTACGAGGTGCTGCGGGCCGCCGCCAACCGGGTCGAGGCCGGCAAGCCGCTCACCGCCAAGACGCTGCGCGGCGTGCTGGACGGCGGCGACCCGATCGAGACCAACGGCGCCACCCCGCCGCTCAGCTGGGGCATGACCAACATGCTCGCCAGCGCGGACTCGCCGCGGCTGGTGAACACCTCGGTCACCTTCCAGCACGTGCAGGGCGGCCGCCTGGTCGAGCAGCACAAGGGCTTCGTCGACGTCCGCTGGGTGCTCGCCGGGGGCAAGGCCCCGTCCTGACGGCGGCGGGCACCCCGGCGGACGGCGAGGGGCGGACGGGATCACTCCCGTCCGCCCCTCGGCGTTCTGCGGCCTGCGGCCTCCGGCCGCGGCCCGCGGCTCAGAGCTCCGTCTTGTCCTTGTTCGGCAGCCCGGCCTGGCCCGCGATCGCGTTCCACAGCGAGGAGGCCTTCTCCTTCGCCCCGGTCGCCGTGCCACTGGCCTCGGTGGCCGTCTTCAGGTGCTGATTGTTCTTGATCGCCGCCGGGTCGCAGCCCGCCGCGGCGTCGCCCGCCCAGGCCGCGTACTCGGTGTCCGCGGTGGCCGAGGCCTGCCAGGCCCGCTGCAGCTGGGAGGTCAGCTCCGCGCCGCCGGCCAGCTTGTCGACCTTCAGCGCGCCGAGCTTGGTCACCAGGCCCTGCCGCTGCGCGGCCGCGTCGGTCAGCGCCGCCCGCGACTCCGGCAGCTTGTCGCACCTGCCGACGGCCGCCACCGCGCCGACCACGGCCTGACGGCTGGCACTGGCGGTGCCCAGCAGGTCGGAGAGCGCCTTGGCCTGCTCCTTGGCCTCCGGGGTCATGCCACCGGTGCCGGCGGTCGCCGGGGCGCCGCTGGACGCCCTGGCCACCGGCGTCGTCCCGGTGCCGGACGGGTCGTCGTCGCCACCGCTCATCAGCACCGCGACGAGGATGCCCGCCGCCGCGCAGCCCGCGATCACACCACCGATGACGATCTTGTTGGACGGCCGGTCGGAGCGGGCGGCCGCCCGGCCGCCCGGCTCGCCGTGGCCGGGGACGGCCGGCGGCGCGGCCGGGGCCCCGGGGAAGGACTGGCCTCCGAAGGTCTGCTGGCCGCCGTAGCCGGGCTGCGGCACGGCCTGCTGCGGCTGCGCCTCCGCCGGGAAGCCCCCGCCGAAGGTCTGGCCGCCGTACGGCTGCTGCTGCCCGCCGAAGGCCTGCTGGCCGCCGTAGGACTGCCCGCCGTAGCCGGGCTGACCCGGCGTCGCCTGACCCGACGTCTGCGGGGCCCCGCCGACCGAGGGGTCCGTGGTCGGGTACGGCGGCAGGTACTGCGTCTCCGGCGCGTGCTCGACCGGGGCCGCGGGCTGGGCGGCGCCGGGCGGCGGCCCCCAGTACTCGGGGCCGCCCTGGCCCGGCACCGGCGGTGCGGCCTGCGGCACCGGCTGCTGGACGGGCGGCGCCTGCTGTGCGGGCACGCCCGGCTGACCCTGCTCCCCTCCGGACTCCGGCCTGAACAGATCGTCCAGATTGAAGTCGCTGGAGGAATGGGAGTGGGAGAAGCGGCGCTGGCTCAACGCGATTCCTCACCTGTGCCGCGCGCTCGCTGACGGCGGACCACAACTGCTCGACGACCTGGGTAACGCTGCATAGCACGCCCACGCTACCCGGTCACCTGCACGGGTGACTACGCAGGGAGGGCGTTCCTCACCCGCTCCTCACGAAGCGAGGGGGCCCGCCGCCCCCTCCGCCGCTACGCCGCCTCCCCCGCCAGCCTCGCCTGGAACTCCCGGACGACCCGGTGCTCCCGGTACGGCTCCAGCCTGCTGCGGAAGTCGTGCAGGTACTCCACCCCGCGGTTCGAGCGCAGACCGCTCAGCAGCCGCACGGCCTGCGTGCCCGTCTCGCAGGCCCGCTCGACCTCGCGCTGCTGCAACTGCGCCGTCGCCAGCAGGACGAGGTCCACCGCGCGCCGGCGCACCCGGCTCACCGGATGCAGTTCCAGCGCGGTGCGGGCGTACGCCTCCGCCTTCGCGCCCTGTTCGAGGTCCCGGTGGCAGTGCGCGAGCTCGTCGGCGAGGTAGGCCTCGTCGAAGTGCACGATCCAGTCCGGGTCGTCCGCCGGGTTGCGGTGCGTCATCGCCTCCTGGGCCTTGGCCGCCACCGCCTCGCAGGACCGGGCGTCGCCGAGCAGTGCGTGGCCGCGCGCCTCGGCGGCGTAGAACATCGCCATCGCGGTCGGGGTGGCGACCGCACGGGCGCCCTCCTGGGCGGCCCGGGCGAGCTGGGCGATCTCCCGCGGGTTGCCGAGGGTGGCCGCCAGGTGGCTCATGGAGGCGGCGAGCACGTAGCCGCCGTAGCCGCGGTCGTCGGCCGCCTGGGCCAGCCGCAGCGCCTGGATGTAGTAGCGCTGGGCCAGCCCCGGCTGACCGGTGTCGACCGCCATGTAGCCGGCCAGCTCGGTCAGCCGCGCGACGGCGGCGAAGAGCTGACGTCCCGTCTCGTCCCGGTAGCCGCCGGAGAGCAGGTTGGACACCACGCTGTTGAGGTAGTGCACCACGACCGGGCGGACGTGGCCGCTGCCGAAGCGGTGGTCCAGCTCGACCAGCATCTGGGTGGTGGCCCGGACGGCGGCGACGTCGGTCGGGCCGACCCGGGTGGCGCCGGCCCGGGCGACCACCGGGTCCGGCGGGGTGATCAGCCAGTCCCGGCTGGGCTCCACCAGGGCGGAGGCCGCCACCGCGGCCCCGGCCAGGAAGTCCCGCCGGCCGACGTCGCTGCGCCAGAGCTCGCAGACCTGCTCCAGCGCGGCGTTCAGGTTGGGTGCGAACTGCAGGCCCACGGCGGAGCTGAGGCCCTTGCCGTCGGCCATGCCGATCTCGTCCACGGTGACACCGCGGCCGAGCTTGCGGCCGAGCGCCTCGGCGATGACGGCGGGCGCCTGGCCGCGCGGCTGCTGGCCGCGGAGCCAGCGGGCCACCGAGGTCTTGTCGTAGCGCAGGTCCAGGCCGTGCTCCGCGCCGCAGAGGTTGACCCGGCGGGCCAGGCCCGCGTTCGAGCAGCCCGCCTCCTGGATCAGCTGCTGCAAGCGCTCGTTGGGCTCTCGTGCGACGAGTGGTCTCGCGGCCATGGACTTCGCCTCCCCAACGCCCCCGGCCCTGACCGCGGGGCGACGATTCTGCTGCTGGTGCGTGCGCCGGCGGCGGGAGCGCGACCTGCCCCCGGCCGGCAACCCGGCGACACCAGCGGAATACCCAGGGTGACGCATCCACTCCCCACGCGCCCTGATGAATGCCCCTGTGCGCCCCCATTGCGCCCGTTACCGCCCCCGGAACGGCGGTCGACACGACGGCCGGCTCACCGTCGAGGGTGACATCGGCGGCGCCCTGCTGACCACCCGCCGTCCGACCGTAACCGCCTTCACGCACGGTAGTTGAGCACCACGTGGACAACAGCCCAGGAGCCCGTGAGCAGGGTCCGCCCCCGCTCCTCATCGAAGCCGTCAGTTACGCGGAGGACCGCCACTGGGAGGTCGTCCCCGGCACGTGGCTGGTCGACGGCGACGGACCGGCGCACTGCTCGTGCGGCGACCTCCGGTGCGCGCTGCCGGGCGCCCACCCGGCGGAGGAGGACTGGCGCCGCCGGGCCAGCGCGGGCCCGGGCGTGGTGCGCCGCTGGTGGACGGAGCGCCCCGAGGCCTCCGTCCTGCTGCCCACCGGGAGCTCCTTCGACGTGCTGGACGTACCGGAGGTGGCGGGCTGCCTGGCGCTGGCCCGGATGGAGCGGATGGGGCTCCAGCTCGGCCCGGTGGTGGCCGTCCCGGCGGTGGCCGGGCGGGCCGGCCGCCGGCTGCACTTCCTGGTGCTGCCCGGGGTGGCGGCCAAGGTCCCGGAGATGCTCCGCAAGCTGGGCTGGGCACCCGGCCGGCTCGACCTGGTGGCCCGCGGCGAGGGCGACCACGTGGTGGCGCCGCCGTCCCGGATCGGCCCCTACGGCTTCGCCCAGTGGGCGCGCCCGCCGTCCGCGATGAACCGCTGGCTCCCGGACGCCGCCGAACTGATCAATCCGCTCGCCTACGCCTGCGGACGGGAGGCCCTGCAGCCGCTCCGGCCGCAGCCGGGGCCGGCCGTGGCGGCCGTCCGCTGAACCGGGCCTGACGGGAATTCACCCGTCCGCCGATCGCCGCCCTGCTCCTATCGGGTGAGGGCGGGAACCGCGCGACACCCTCGCGCGCATCCGGCGGGCCCCGCCCCTCACAGGGGGCGGGGCCCGCCTGACGCGTCTGCGCCCTGAGGCGGGGGTGTACCCGCTGGTCAGCGCGGCAAGCCTGCTCGTTCGGGTGACAACTCTCAAGGATTGGCGGGACCTGCCGAGGGGAGAAATTCCGGCGGGAGGACGCACGGCGGCAGCACGAGAGGGGGCACGGACCCGGGGGGCCGGGAGGGGCGTTCGGTCGGGGAAGCCGGACGCGGGGAAGGGGGATCGGGGGCTGCGGCACCGTCCCAGCTCGGGGTGGCCGGTGCCGTGGTCGTTCGGGGAACAGGGAGGGAGCAGGGAGGGAACCGAGGGGGACGGGTGGGGCGCGACAGGGGCCCGGTGCCGGGGAGCACCGGGCCCCTGACGCGGTGAGGAACCGCGGGCACGCCGAAGGCCGGCCCGGCGCACGGGGCGCGGCCGGGTCGCGGACCGGAGCCCGGGAACGGGCCCGGGGTCTAGGCCTGGGCGACGAAGACGTGGGCGGCGATGTCCTTGCCGAGTTCGGCCGCGCCCTCGCCGGCGCCGACCAGGACGCCGCCGGCGGCCGGGGCGACCTGGACGGTGGCGCCCGGACGGACACCGGCGCGGCGCAGGGTGCGCATCAGCTCCTCGTCGGTCTGGATCGGCTCGCCGATCCGGCGGACGACCACGCTGGCGCTGCCGCTGCCGGCCACCGAGTCGAGGGTGAGCAGGGCCGCGTCGAAGCCCTCCCCCTCGGCCTTGGTGTCGCCGAGCTCGTCCAGTCCGGGGATCGGGTTGCCGTACGGGGACTGGGTCGGGTGGCCGAGCATGGCGAGCACCTTGCGCTCGACCGTCTCGCTCATCACGTGCTCCCAGCGACAGGCCTCCTCGTGGACCTGCTCCCACTCCAGGCCGATCACGTCGACCAGCAGGCACTCGGCGATCCGGTGCTTGCGCATGACGCGGACGGCGAGCCGGCGGCCCTCCTCGGTGAGTTCCAGGTGGCGGTCGCCCGCGACCCGCAGGAGGCCGTCACGCTCCATCCGCCCGACGGTCTGGCTGACCGTGGGACCGCTCTGCTCCAGGCGCTCCGCGATGCGGGCGCGCATCGGGGTGATGCCCTCCTCCTCCAGTTCGAGGATGGTGCGGAGGTACATCTCCGTGGTGTCGATCAGGCCAGACATCGCCGCTGGTCTCCGTTCTTCGGTGTCCTCACCGCCAATTCTGGCGTACCGCAGTGTCAACAGGAGCCGGTCGTGGTACATGCCCGGCTCTTTTCATCGCTGTTGACAGCGGACCGCCGCAGGCAGCACCGTGCTCGCCGTATCTTCCTCCATGAGCGGTCTGGACCACCGGGCCCCGCACAGATTCGGAGATTTCGATGACCGACCTGGTCGGGCAGTACTTCGACGCCGCCGTGGCCCATCTGGAGCGGGTCCGCCGCGAGGAGGCGGCCTCGATCGGGGCCGCGGCCGAGCTGCTCGCCGACGCGGTCGCGGAGGGTCGCCGGATCTTCGCGTTCGGTGCCGGGCACTCCTCGCTGGCCGCCCAGGACGTGGTGTACCGGGCCGGCGGCCTGGTGGTGGTCAACCTGCTGAACGTGCCGGGGATGACCGGGGTGAACGTGATGCCGGCGCCGCTGGGCAGTGCGCTGGAGCGGGTCTCCGGGCTGGCCACCGCCACCCTGGACCTCACCCCGGCGACCGCCGGCGACCTGCTGTTCGTGATCTCGCTCTCCGGCCGTCAGGTGATGCCGGTCGAGCTGGCCCGGCACGCCCGCGAGCGCGGGATGAACGTGGTCGGGGTGACCTCGCTCGCCTACCCGGAGGCGGTCTCCTCCCACCACCCGTCCGGGACGTACCTCAAGGACAACTGCGACGTGGTGCTGGACAACAAGATCGCGGTCGGCGACGGGGAGCTGTCCTGCGCGGGGGCACGGACGAGCTTCGGCCCGGTCTCCACGATCGTGACCAGCGCGCTGATGCAGGCCGTCGTGGTCTCGGCGGTCGGCCGGCTGACCGAGCGGGGGATCACCCCGCCGCTGTTCCGGTCCGGCAACGTGGACGGCGGGACGGAGTGGAACGCCAAGGTCATGGCGGACAACCGGGAGCGCATCTACTACGCCTTCTGACGGCCCGTCGGCCCCGGTCCGGTGGTCGGACCGGGGCTGTCCGCGGCCGGTCCGCGGCCGGTCCGTGGCCGGTCCGGGCACGGCTTCTGTCCGAACTGTGCCTGTCCGTCCGGGACGGTCCGCACCCATACTGGCCGTTCCCCAGGCGTACCGCGTGGGCGGGCGGGGCAGAACAGCTGCTGCCGGGGGCTGTTCGGGCTGCTGGGGTTCGAGCGACGGTGGGGGGCCGACATGACGACGGGACCGGCACGTTCGATCGGCTGGGTGCGCGAGGAGGACCTGCTGCCCGAGCTGTTCTGGGCCGCCGACTCCTCCTCGTTGCAGGGCCAGCGGCGGGCCGTGCTGCTCGCCCGGTGGGAGCTGGTGCTGCTGGTCGGTGCCGCCGCGACCGGATCGGCCGACGGCACCGGATGGGCCTGGGTCGCCGCCGCCGCGTACCTGTGCACCGTGCTGATGGCCGCGCTGGTCAGCGTGCAGAACCCGCAGGGCCTCTGGTACGAGGGCCGGGCGGTCGCCGAGTCGGTGAAGACGCTGTCCTGGAAGTACGCGGTGCGCGCCGACTCCTACCGGCCGCCGCCCAAGAAGCTGCCGGACGCCGAGCGGCTCTACGCGATCCAGCTGGACGGCATCCTCGGCGAGTTCGAGACCGACCGGGTGATCCCGCAGATGGCCCGGGTCCGGACGGAGCTGCAGGGCTGGCGGGCGCCGGCCCGGCACCCGCAGATCACCGAGAAGATGGAGCAGCTGCGCGGGCAGCCGCTCACCGTGCGCCGGGACATCTACCTGCGCGAGCGGGTGCACGCCCAGCGCACCTGGTACCAGAACAAGGCCCGGCAGTGCGCCAACGCGGGCCGGTGGGCCGGGCGGCTGGGGATCGCCCTGCCGATGCTCGGCCTGGTGCTGGCGGTGCTGCGGGCGCTCGGCTGGTTCAGCTACGACGCGCTGGGCACGGTCTCCGCGGTGGCCGCCTCGGTGGCCGCCTGGGCCCAGCTGCGGCAGTACCGGCCGCAGGCGGCCGCCTATTCGCTGGCCGCGTCCGAACTCGTCCTGGTGGAGCGCCAGCTGGACCAGCTCCGGCCGGACTCCGAGGACGCCGAGGAGACCTGGGCCCGGCTGGCCCGGGACGCCGAGGACGCCATCTCACGGGAACACACCACCTGGCAGGCCCGCCGCGAGGTGCGCAGCCTGGACGTGCCCAACTGACCTGGAGGAACTGCGTGGTACGACGACTGGTCGAGGCCGAGGGGGGGCGGAGGCTGGCGGTCGAGACCACCGGTGATCCGTACGGGAAGCCGGTGTTCCTGCTGCACGGCACGCCGGGCAGCAGGGTGGGGCCCGTGCCGCGCAGCAGTGTGTTGGCACGGCTCGGGATGCGGCTGATCTCCTTCGACCGGCCGGGTTACGGCGAGTCGACCCGCCGGCCGGGCCGGCTGGTGGCCGCGGCGGCCGAGGACGTGGTGGCGATCGCGGACGCCTTCGGGCTGGACGGCTTCGCGGTGCTCGGCCGGTCCGGCGGCGGGCCGCACGCGCTGGCCTGCGCGGCGCTGCTGCCGGAGCGGGTGGCCCGGGTGGCCGCGCTGGTGAGCCTGGCGCCTCGGCACGCCGAGGGGCTGGACTGGTACGGCGGGATGACGGCGTCCAACGTGCGGGAGTACACGGACGTGGAGCGCGGCGAGGAGTACTTCGTCGACGCCTTCCAGGCCCGGTCGAAGCTGATCCGGGACAACCCGCACGAGCTGATCAACGGCCTGGTTCCGGAACTGCCGCCGACGGACCGGGTGCTGGTGACGGACGCGGGGATCCGGCGGATGCTGCTGGCGACCTATCAGGAGGCTTTCCGGCACGGCGCGGACGGCTGGATCGACGACGTACTGGCCTTCACCGCCCCGTGGGGCTTCGAGGTCTCCGAGATCCGGGTGCCGACCCGGCTCTGGCACGGCGCGGACGACCAGTTCTCGCCGGTCGACCACTCCCGCTGGCTGGCGGACCACATCCCCGGGGCCGACCTCTACCTGGAGCCGGGTGCGGCGCACTTCGGTGCGCTCAAGGTCATGACGGAGGCGCTGAAGTGGGCGGCGGGCTGACCCGGGTCGGCGGTTCGGCCCCGGCCAGCACGGCCAGCACGTTGTCGACGGCCAGGTCTCCCATGGCCTGCCGGGTGCGGACGGTGGCGCTGCCGAGGTGCGGGGCGAGCACGGCGCGCTCCTGGGCGAGCAGTGCGGCCGGGACGGCGGGCTCGTGCTCGAAGTTGTCGACGGCGGCGGCGAACAGGTGCCCGGAGGCGAGGGCCGCGGCCACCGCTTCCTCGTCGACCACCCCGGCGGTCATGCTGACCAGGACGGCTCCGGCGGGCATCCGCGCGATCCGCTCGGCGTCGACCAGGTGGCGGGTGGCGGCGGTCAGCGGGGCGGTGACCACCAGGACGGGGGAGCTCGCCAGCAGGTCGTCGAGCGGCAGGTGGCGGGCGCCCCGTTCGAGGTCGGCGGGGAGCCGGTTGCGGTTGTGGTAGCCGACCGGCATGCCGAAGCCGGCGGCCCGCCGGGCGACGGCCTGCCCGATCCGGCCCATGCCGAGGATGCCGAGCGGGGTGCCGGAGAGCTCCACGCCGAGCAGGAAGGTCGGCGCCCAGGCCCAGGGCCGGCCGGAGCGCAGCAGCCGCTCGCCCTCGCCGAGCCGGCGGGTGGCGGCGAGCAGCAGGGCCCAGGCCATGTCGGCGGTGGACTCGGTGAGCACGCCGGGGGTGTGGGAGACGGCGACGCCGCGGGCGGCGCAGGCGGCGTGGTCGATGTTGTGGGTGCCGACCGCGTGGTTCGCCACCAGCCGCAGGCCGGGGCCGGCCGCGTCGAGGAGCTCGGTGTCGACGGTGTCGTCGAGGGTGGTGAGCAGCGCGGTGCAGCCGGCCGCGGCGGCGAGCAGGTCGGCGCGGGGCAGCGGTTCCTCGCTGTCGTGGTGCACGACCTCGCAGGCGGCGGCGAGCCGGTCCAGTACGCCGGGGGCGAGCCGGCGGGTGACGAGGACCCTGGGTGCGGTGGTGTCGGTCATCAGGCCCGCAGGCTACACCGCGGTCGGCCCCGCCCCCGGGGACCGGCGGGGGCGGGTCGGCCTGCGGTCAGAGCGGCTGGGGTTCGAGGTCGCGGTTGATCCGCTGCCAGCCGCGGGCGGAGACGATCGTCGGGTGGTCGTCGCCGAACAGCTCGACCAGGGCGGAGATCGACTGCCGCCGCAGGGCTTCGGCCTCGTCCTGGCGGCCGGCGGCGCGCAGGGTGATGGCGAGGTTGAGCGAGCACACGACCGCGTCGGGGTGGTCGGGGCCGTAGCGGTTCTGCAGCCCGGCGTAGGCGGCGCGCCCGAGTTCTTCGGCCCTGGTGAGCTGGTGGTCGTCGCCGTAGGCGTTGGCGAGGTTGATGGTGGCGTTGAGGGTGTAGGGGTGGTCCGGGGCGAGGGACCGGGCGAGTCCGCTGACGGCCTCGTCGTTGTGCCGGATGGCGCCCGGCAGGTCGCCGCTGCCGCGGAGGTAGATGGCGAGGTTGTTCTGGCAGACCTGGGTGAAGGGGTGCTGGTCGCCCAGCTGCCGGCGGTAGCCCTCGTAGGCGGCGGCGGCGATGTCGCGGGCGGTCTCCTTGTCGCCCGCGGCGCTGTGGTCGGCGGCGAGGTTGAGCCGGCAGGCCAGGGCCTCGGCGTTCTCCTCGCCGTACCGCTCGACGTAGCGCTCGTAGGTCTGCTCGGTGAGCCGGCGGGCCTCGCGGACCTCGCCGGCGCGGCGGAGCGAGACGGCGAGCGACTTGGCGCAGCGCAGGTTCTCCGGGGCGTCGGGCTGGAGGATCGCGTCGAGGCTCTCGGTGACCTCGCGCAGCATGTCGACGGAGCCCTTGTAGTCGCCCATCTCGCGCAGGTCGCGGGCGAGGTTGGACTTGCTGGACAGCGTGTACGGGTGGTTCGGGCCGAGGACGGCGACCCGGCGGTCGTAGGTCTCCTGGTCGAGGTCGCGGGCGAACTGGGTGTTGCCGACGAGCCGGTGGTCGATGGCGAGGTTGTTGGCGGCGGTCAGGGTGCGCGGGTTGTCGTCGCCGAACAGGTCGCGGAACTGGTTGTGGGTGTCGGTGTCGAGGATCAGCGCCTCCTGGAAGCGTCCGAGGGCGCGCAGGTCGGCGGCGAGCGAACCGGCGGTCATCAGGGTGAAGGCGTTGTGGTCACCGAGCAGTTCCTTCTGGCCGGCCAGGGTGGCCCGGTCGAGCTCCAGGGCCTCGGCGAACGCTCCCTGGGAGCGCAGCACGTTGGCGAGCTGGAAGTTGAGGCTGAGGATCTGCCGGCGCAGGAAGCGCCGCTCGGCCGCGTTGGTCTCCACCTCGTAGCGGGCCGCCCAGGAGTCGCCGAGGGTCCGGGCGAGGGCCATGGCGCGGTCGAGGTCGACGCGCTTCCACAGGTAGCGGACGCGGTCGATGAGCATCTCGCGGGTTTCGCGCTCGCCACAGTCCTGGGCCCGGGAGGGCAGCAGGTGGGGCCAGATCTTCTCGAAGGCGGGCCAGTTGGCGGGGTCGTCGGTGTCGCCGAGGGCGGGCCGGGCGCTGACGAGGATGCGGTGCACGTCGTGCATGGCATCCTCCCGCTCGGCCTCGGTCATGCCGCTGCGGACGACGGCCTGGACGAGGCGGTGCACCTGGAAGCTGTTGCTGGCGGCGTCGGTCTTGGCGAGGGCGTAGCGGCTGACGGCCTGGATGACCTTGCCGAGCATGAAGCTGTCGGTGAGGTCCTCGTCGTAGGGGGCGAGGGACCTGGTCATCTGGTCGTTGTAGAAGAGGGTGAGCGAGATCGGCTCCGGCGCGAAGAAGGCGCAGAGCTGGAGGAGTCGGACGGCCGCCGGGGACTGCTCGCGCAGCCGGGCGATGGAGACGTTCCAGGTGGCGCCGACCGGGGTGGGGTAGTCGACCGGGGTGTCGCCGGCGGCGAGTGCCTTGGTGGCCTCGGCCTGCAGTTGGGCGACGTAGGTGTCGACCGGGGTGCGGGTGGTCTCCAGCCAGGCGGCGGCGACCTCGACGGCGAGCGGCAGGTCGCCGACGGCGTCGGCGACCCGGTCGGCGTCCTGCCGGGAGAGGCCGCGCACCCGGCGGCGCAGGTGGTCGATGCTCTCGCCGCGGGTGAAAACGTCGACGCCGAGCACCCCGGCCTGTCCGGACCAGCCCTGGTTGCGCGAGGTGATGAGGATGTGGCCGGAGCCGCCGGGGAAGTAGCGGCGGACCTCGGACGGCTCGTCGGCGTTGTCGAAGATCAGCAGCCAGCGGGCGGTGGGCGTGCCGCGGCGCAGCGCCTCGCGGGCGGCCTCGGCGGCCTCGTTGACGCTCTCGCCGACGCGCAGGCCCAGCCGGTCGGCCAGTTCGGCGAGGTCGTGCACGACGGACTCGGCCTGCTCCGCGTCGATCCACCAGACCAGGTCGTAGTGCGACATGTAGCGGTGGGCGTACTCCAGGGCGACCTGGGTCTTGCCGACGCCGCCGAGGCCGTAGAGGGTCTGCGGGGTGGGCAGCACGGCGGTGGGGCCGCCGACCAGCTGTTCGCGCAGGTCGTCGAGGACCTTGGCGCGCCCGGTGAACGAGGGGTTGCGCTGCGGCACCGACCAGTAGGTGGGGCGGGTGCCGGGGAAGCGCGGGCTGCCGGGGCTGCGTTCGGTGGGCACCGGATCGGTGTGGCCGACGGCGCGCAGCAGGGTGAGGGCGGCCTGGATCTCGTCGCGGCCGACGAGGTCGACGGGGTTGCGGTTGTTGAACGGCGCGGTGAGCCGGACGTCACCGACGCGGACGGGGATGACCTGGCGGCGGGTGCCGGCCGGGTCGCCGCCGACGGTGCGCTCCCACAGCGCCTGGGCCTGCGGCGAGACGAGGTAGGCGGAGGAGAGTACGGCGACCGTGCGGAAGGCCGAGTCGATGCCCTGCTCGGTGGAGGAGCGCGGGTCGGAGCCGACGCCGAGGTCGCGGGAGACGACCCGGAAGCCGGCGTCGGTGAGCACGGCAGCGATCCAGTCGGCCCAGACGCGGTCCTCGGCGACGTAGCTGAGGTACAGGTCGGCGGGGGCCGTGGGCCGTCGGCGGATGAACGCGTCGAGGTTGCGGAGCCGTTCGAGTTCGTCCATCGGCGGCAGGGCGGTGACCCGGTTGCGGGTGATGGCCGCGGTGAGCCGTTCGCAGGCGGAGAGCAGTGAGGCCGGCTGGCCGGGCGCGTCGCCGAACGGGGCGAGGATCTCCTCGTACGAGTAGAACGGGCGGTAGGGGATCTCCACGGAGGCCCAGTAGTGGGCGAGTTCGGGCTCGGCGAGGCCGGAGGGGAGGCCGGAGAAGCGGATCCGGGCGTGCGCGCGGCCGGCGTCGGCCTTCTCCTTCTCGTTCTCGTCGATGCGCATGGGCACCGGCAGGATGCGGATGCCGCGGTCGCCGAACCGTCCGTCGACGGTGTGCGCGATGCGGGCGGCGCCGTCGATGCTCTGGTCGCTCAGGGTGAAGCAGACGACCAGTTCGTCGGGCATCTCGACGGTGCAGATGTCCGCGGTGTCGGTGAGGCCGGTCCGGCTGTCGATCAGGACGTAGTCGTAGTGGTGCTTCATGTCCTGGCGCAGCGACTGCAGGAAGCGCTGGCCGTTGTAGCGCTCGTAGAAGTCGTCCCAGTCGATCCGGTTGGCGGAGTAGTCCCGGTTGACCTGGCCGGCCGGCACGTAGTCGAGGCCGCCGGTGCCGGGGAAGCTCCAGGAGAGCGAGATGGCGTGCGGGTGGATGCGGGCGAAGTCCTCGTGCCAGTCGAGGGCGCGCTCGACGGGGCGGCGGGCCTCGTCGTAGTAGTCCGCGAAGAGGTCCATCATGCCGGTGGTGCCGTCGACGGCGGCCTGGTCGAGGAAGGGGTGGAAGAACCGGCCGAGGCCGGGTGCCTCCAGGTCCCAGTCGACGGTGAGCACCCGGAAGCCGTTGGCGGCGAGTATCCAGGCGGTGTTGGCGAGCGCCATGGTGCGGCCGGTGCCGCCCTTGTACGAGTAGAACGTGATGATCCGGCCCTGGCGGCCCTCGTCCGTCCTCGGCTCCGCCGCGGCGTCGGGTGCCGTGTACCGATGGTGCGTGGCGGCCCGGGTCTGGCTGTCGGTCATGGCTGTCCTCCCCCTGGCGCGGCCCTTCCGGTGCCTCCGCCGTCCTCGGCGTGCTGTGCTGGCTCGGCCTGGTCCCGCAGGCTCGGTCTGCGCGGGCCCGGCGGGTGGGCGGCGGGCTCGTTGCGGCGGACGAAACCTTCGTTGGCGCGGACGAGGGCCCGTTGCAGGGCCTGCCGGAAGGCTTCCAGGGTGGTCGGGGGTCCGGCTCCGCGCAGGGTCGGCCGACCGCCGCCCAGTACCTCGTTGCTGAGCCGGGTGAGTTCGCCGTCGCGGGCCGCGGACTCCTCGTCCGCGCCGTTCCACGGTTCGAGGGTGCTGACCCAGGCGAGGCCGCGCCGGTCGAGCCGGGCCACCTTCTCCCGGCGGCGGTCGTCGTACAGGGCCCAGCGGTCGACCAGCACGACGGAGGGGGCGGTGGGTTCGGCTCCGCCGAGCAGCGCCGTTGCCTCGTTCTCGAATTCGTGGACGGTCGCCCGGAAGTCCATGTCCCGGGCGCACTCGACGGCGTCCTCGGCGAGGGGTCTGCGGGACTCCTGCCGGTAGGGCTGCCAGTCGGTGCGCAGCGCGCCGTAGTACTCGGCGCTGCGGCCGGGCGGCAGTTCGTCGCGCCGGTAGGAGTAGACCGCGATCCGTACCGCGTTCGGGCGTTCCTGCTCGCCGAAGGCGCTGGGTTGCGCCTCGAAGTCGGCCGGCCGCCCGACCGGGATGATCGTCTGCTCCGCGACGTCGACGATCCGCTGGGCGAGCCGGTGCACGGCGAGCTCGTACTGGGGCCGGTACGCGGTGAGCTTCATCAGCGCGTACAGCCCCTCGGTGGCGTAGTCGGGGCCGAAGCTCGCGTGGTTGAACTGGAGTTTGCTGGCGCAGCGGGGCAGCGTGTAGTGGCCCATCGCCACCCAGAGGACGGGGACGATGCCGCTGGTCTCCTCACTGTCCTGGCGTTTGCGGTAGACCGGGCGTTGGCTGAAAAGATGCCATTCCTGACCGCACGCATGGCTTTTGAAATACCTCGGCGAGTACAGCGGCACGAAGACCCGGCAGCTGGCGAGCTCCTTGGTGAGCCGGTCGGCCCAGAACTGCCCCTGGTGCATGGACTGGTCCATGAACCCGACGGGAACGCCGTCGGGCACGTCGGTCAGTTCGGTGATCGCCTCGCAGAGGTCCTCGAAGAGTTTGGCCACCCAGTGGTTGGGGTCACCGGCCCGGCTGGTGACGCGTGGTGTGTGTGCATAACTGAGGAAGAAGTACGGCCTTACGGCGGCCTCGCCCCGTCCCCCCAGGCCGTTCACATGTGCCTCCCCCGAGACCCGTCACCTGACCCCCGCACGGGATTGCCAGTCTAGGAAGGTGTTCTTCCCCATGGAATAGGGCCGCAACTCACGACACATCAGAACTCGGTCAACTCTGGCTCTTCAGCAGCCACTCGGTCGCCAGGTCGACGGTCTCGGCGATGGGCATCAGCACGCACCCGGCGTCCCCGAAGGGTCCCCGCTCCACGCCGGGGATGCCGTCGACGATCTCGGCGGCCATCCGCTCGAAGTGCGCGGTCTCCAGCCGGGGCGCCTCGAACCGCGCCCACGTGCGGCGCCCGTCCGCGCCGGTGACGACCGTGGCGTAGTGCTGCAGCGGCGGGTCGGGCCGGCGGTACTCGGCGAGGTGGAAGACCGTGCAGCAGGACCACGGCACGCTGATCAGCAGCACCCTGGCGCCCGCCTTGTAGAGGCGGTTCACCGGGGAGCGCTCGCCCAGGTGGCAGTCGAGGTCGTGGTCGGCGGTGAGCTCCTCGGCCATCGGGCCGACGGCGGTGAAGGAGGTCTGCGGGTGGTTGCTGCGGACGGCGCCCCGCAGCAGTCTGATCTCCTCGGCGACCCGGCCCATGGTGGGCGAGGCCGGGGTGCGCTCGCGGTCGAAGGCCTTCATGCCGTCGACGAACCGGCGCAGTTCGTCGCCGGAGAGCCCTGCCGTGGCCGCCTTGTGCAGCGGGGAGGTGCGCGAGTTCTCCGGTGTCGCGGTGTAGGCGACGAGGGTGCCGCCCTCGCCGAGCGCCTCGCGCAGGGCGGCGACGATCGTCCGGGTGCGGTCCCGGACCGGGCCGACGGCGCGGGCGGAGGACTGGACGAGCAGTACCTCCCCCTCGCGGACGCCGAGAGCGCGCAGATGTCCCGTCAGCTCCCGCTGGGAGTACAACCCGGTCTCCGTCCTCCGTGGCGAGTCACGGACCAAGGCTAGTGCTGATTCGGCGTCATAAACCCACTCGGAACGAAGGGATCACCACCGATCCCGCTTCGACCAGCCGCGTTCATCTCCGGATCCGGGAAAAGTCACCCGGACGGAAGCGTCCGTTCGGCTCACCCGTCGTCCTCCAGTTCGAGTACGGCGTTCCGCGCCCAGCGGGTGTACGGGTCGTCGTGACCGAGGACGCTCTCCAACTCCGGGAGCAGCTCCCGCAGCCGGCCCAGGCCCTCCTCCCGGTCGCCCAGGCGTGCCGTCCAGTAGGCGTGGTCGCCCCGGCAATTGAGGAAGGTCGGGTGCTCGGGAATCAGCCACCGGCCGAGTTCACCGAGCAGCTCGCCGAGCAGCTCGACCGCGCCCTCCGCGTCGCCCGACTCCCCCGTCCACTGCGCAAGTCGGCGCCGGAACTCGTAGGGCGTCTCGTGCGCGGGACCGAATGCGGCGGTGAGGCGCGGCAGGACGGCGGAGATCATGCGGAGCGCGGCGGCCGGGTCCCCGGCGACGCCCGTCCAATGGCCGATCTCCGCCTCGGTGGCCAGGGTGAGCTGGTCGTCGGGACCGAACGTCCGACGGACGGCGGGGAGCAGCTCCTGCCAGAGCCGCAGTGCCGTGTCGGTCCCACCGCTCCGGCCCGTCAGCGAGGCGAGGTTGGCCCGGGTGCGCAGCGTCTCCCGGTGATCCGCCCCGCGCACCCGCAGCTGTCGGGGCAGCAGGTCTGCGAACACGTCCACGGCCGCGTCCCAGGAGCCGCCGTGGGCGAGCCAGAATCCGATCCTGGCACGGCTGTGGAGGCAGTCCGGGTGGTCGCGGCCGAGCAGCCGCTCCTGGTCGGTCAGCAGCTCGCGGTAGCCGTCGGCGGCCTGCGTCCACTCCCCCGACCGGCCGGTCCATTCGGCGATCGCCGCCCGCAGGCGGAGCATCCGGGGATGGTCCGGGCCGAGGCGTCCGTCGAGGTCGGCGTGCAGCTGACGGAGGAGCCGCCGGGCGTTGTGCGGTGCCCCTGCCTCGCCGATCCACTCGGCGAGGTCGAACCGCCCGGCCAGCACCTCGGGACGGCCGGGGCCGTGGGCGGCGAGCAGCCGCTCCAGCACCTCCTCGCCGCGGGCCACCGCCTCGGACCACCGGCCGGCGGCGACGTCGGCGGCCAGCTGCGGGTCGTGCCCGGCCAGCGCGCCGAACGGCAGGTCGGCGACCGGTCCGCCGTCCGCCGCCGGCGCGAAGCGGGCGAGGAGCGGGGCGCCGGCCCCGGCGAACGCAACCGCGCCGGGCGGCAGCCCCCGGGTGCCGGCCGTGTCGGCGAGGAGCGCCGGCGCGTACCGGCCCTGCGGCTCCTGGTGGTGCATCACCTCGCCGACCAGCGCAGCGGTGTCCAGGGCGGCCCGGGCGGGCAGCGAGTCGAGCAGCAGCTCGCGCACACCGGCCCGGAAGTCGTACCGTCGCGGCCCGCCGGCCTCGTCCACCCCCTCCACCGGGCTGCGCCGCAGGAGGCCGCCGAGCATCACCTCGGCCAGCTGGGCGGGGGCCGCCCGGCCGCGCAGCACGGCGCGCTGCACCAGGCGCATCACCGGCAGGGTGAGCGGGCTCACCGCGGCCAGGTGGCCGGCCAGCAGGAACGCCTCCGGCGAGGCCGCGGCACGGAAGAGCGCCAGCCGGGCGGCCATGTCCGGGGCCGGCCCGGCAGCCTCGGGATGCGGCCCGGGGGGCGCGGCCACCCGGGGGGCGCCGGCCTCGGCGACCCTCAGCACCGCTGTGCCGCCGGCGACCAGGGCGGTCCAGGCCGCGAGGTGGGCGGGCCCGAGTTCCAGGACGGGCACCGGGACCCCGCCGGGCGGTGCCAGGTCGAGCGGCAGCAGCGGGTCCGTCGCCCGCCAGCCGGTGTTGGGGCCGCCGGGCCGGTCCGCCTGCAGCCGACGGGCGGAGGTGGGCAGTCCCGTTCCCGGCCACAGGCGCTGCGGCAGCGGCTGCAGGACGGCCGTGGGGCAGCTCCGGGCCCAGGCGGACAGCAGCGGGTCCATCCGCCCGTCCCGCCATGCGGTGCCAACGGTGTCGGACAGCACCAGGACCATGCCCCGGCCGTCGGCCGGCAGGCCGCTGCGGGGTGCCGCCAGGGCCGTGGAGCTGCCGAACGGACGGGGCTTCAGCCGCGGGCCGTCGGGATGGCGGGTGTCGAGGCCGTGGCAGCGCATCCGGCGGAAGAGCCCGGCTCCGGCGAACAGCGCCCGCAGCTCGCCGGCGAGATCCGTCCAGAGTTCCATCGACAGTCCGTCGTCGACGACCAGGGTGAGGTCGAGCCAGCGCTCCCGCCGGGGGCGCAGGGCCAGGTCGGGCCGTCCGGTCTCGGCGACGAGGTCGGCGGTGGCCTGCTCGTCCGGTTCCTCGTCCCGCAGCGACGGGACCGTTCTGCGCAGCGGCCGCAGGGCCCGGACGATCCGGCGCTGGCCGGGCAGGGCGCGGGCGGAGCGGACGAGGACGGGGGTCGCGGCCACGCCCGCGGCGACCGTTCCGGCGGCCGCGTAGACGTCGCTGCCGCTCGGCGGCGGTGCCGGCGGCTGTTCCCCGTCCGGTCCGGGCGGGGGCAGCCGGGACGGCGGCGGGGGCGGCACGTCCGACACGGCGGGCCGGGCGGCCGGCGGGCCGATCCGCTCGGCCAGCCACAGCACCTCGGCGAGCTCCCGGGCGGTCGCGTCGATGCCGGCCGCCGCGAGGGCTTCGCCGAGCCGGTCCGGGCCGGGGCGCCCGTTCATCCGGGCAGCCCGCCCTCGTCCAGCGAGCGCAGGACGGCGGCGTCGAGGTGCGCACGGTCGAGGTCGGCGCCGCCGAGCCTCAGGTGGACGGCGTTCAGGAGTTGGTCGGTGGCCAGCACGGCCCGGCCGGTGTTCCGGCGGTCGAGGAAGGACTCGATCAGGTCCTCGGCGACCGCCAGGCCCTCCGCCCCGAGGTGGGCGCCGACGATCTCGCGCAGCCGGTCGCCGGTCGGCGGCTTGAGGTCGAGCCTGATGCAGCGGCGCAGGAAGGCCGGCGGGAAGTCGCGCTCGCCGTTGCTGGTGAGCACCGTGACCGGGAACTCCGTGCAGGCCACCCTGCCGTGGCGGACGGTGTGCCGGTCGAGCGAGCCCTCCACCATGACCTGGACCTCCGCCCGGTCGGGCCCGAGCCGGGCGAGTTCGGGGATGTGGAACTCGCCCTCCTCGAACACCACCAGGAGGTCGTTGGGCAGGTCGATGTCCCCCTTGTCGAGCTCGTCGACCAGCAGCACGCGCGGGCGGCCCGGGACGCCGGTGGCCAGCGCGGTGCCGAGCGGCCCGAGCCGGACGTAGTCGCCGATGCCGGGGGCGTCCCCGGACCGGCCTGCGGTTCCGGCGTCCCGGAGCCGGCCGACCGCGTCATAGCGGTACAGCCCGTCGGCGAGCACCGTCCGGCTGTTGACGTCCCAGCGCAGCGGTGCGTCGAGGCCGAGCTCGTGGGCGACGGAGTGGGCGAGCGAGGACTTGCCGGTGCCGGGAGGGCCGGTGACCAGCAGCGGCCGCCGCAGGTGCAGGGCGGCGTTCACGACGTCCGCCTCCTCCGGGCCGATGTGGTACTCGGCACCGCGGGCCGCCGTGCCACCGCCGAAACGCCGCCACGGAGGGGGCGGCGGCAGGGTCGCGGAGCGGCGCACCCGGTCGCCGCGGTAGAGGCGCCAGTCGCTGGTCTCGTCGGTCATCATGGCCTTTCTTCCTGCTCGCGGGCGGTGGCACGGGTGTGGGCGGCGGATCGGCCGGGTGGCTTCGGGGCGGCGGCGGGCTCAGGCGGGGTCGCCGAGGGGCAGGACGGGGGGCAGGCCGTCGGGGCCGTCGTAGACCAGGGCGAGGTGCCGGCCCGGTCCTCCGTCGGTGGCCCCGAGCCGGGCCTCGTACACCGCGCGCGGCAGTTGGGCGGCCGTCAGCCCGGAGGCCAGCTCGCGCAGGAAGCGCGGTGCGTCCCGGCCGGCCGCGGGTCGCGGCCAGACCACGGCCGGCACGCCGACCGCGAGCGCTATGGCGCGCAGCACCGAGGTGTCCGCCGGGGGGCCGCACAGCGCCACACCGGCCACCGGCCTCGGCCTGCCGCGTTCCTGGACGGCCGGATCCCGTCGTTCCTGGGCGAGGACCGGGCCGGTGTGGCGGACCTGCCAGCGGTAGCGCAGTTCGGGCCAGTACTCGGGTCGGCGGAGCTCGGGGCAGCGCAGCACCACCTGGAAGTCCTCGCCGAGTACGCCCGGGAAGAGCTCGTCCGGCCGGTACACCCACCGGTCGACGTCCAGGTCCAGCTGGTCCCGCTGGACGAACACCTCGACGGTGGGCAGCGTGCCGGGGACGCTGCCCCGGACGGCCTCGGCGAGGAAGTCGGCGAGCAGCTCCTGAACGAGGGAACGGGCGACGGGTATGTCGTGGCAGATCCGGCGGCGGACGGTGCCGTCCGCGGCGCGTTCCTGGAGGATCGCGCCGAAGGCGTCCGCCGTGCCCGTCCGCCAGAGCTGGAGCTGCACGACCGGTGCCGGGCGGCCCCGCCCCGGCGACGCTGCCCGCGCGGTCTCGGCCGCCAGGGTGCGCCGCTCGGCGAGCGCGGCCGCCACGCCGAGCCTGGCGGCGACCGCGTCGTTCCAGTCGCGCAGGCCGTCCGCGGCGGGGCCTGCGGCCTCCCGGGCGGCGGCCTCGACCACCCGGAGGAGGCTCGGGAGCGACCCCTGCCGCGGGCGGTAGCCCTCGAGGTGGGCGACCAGGGCGGGCCAGTCGAGGTCCTCCCAGAGCGGGCCGAGCGGCAGGGCCCGGGCGGCCAGGGCGCTGGGGCGGCCGGGGTGGTCGGCGAGCAGTTCCAGCAGCTGGTGGTACTCCCGTGCCGTCAGCAGCTCGTCCGGGGCGGCCAGCACGGCCCGGGCCTGGAGCAGGGCCCGCTCCTCGGGGGCGGTGACCCAGGCGGCCAGGACGGCCGCCAGGGTGGCGGTGCCGTGGCTGTGGGCCGATGCCGTGCGGACGAACCACTCCGGGGCCGGCGCCCCGCCCTCCGGCCGCTGCCGCGAACCGAGTTCGCCGAGCAGTCCGGCGGCCGCGTCGAGGCGGGCGGCGGCCGTCGGGAGGATCCGCCGCACCGCGTCGAGCAGGTGGTCCCGGTGGGCGTCCGGCGGTGTCCGGTCGCCGGCGGAGGGTGCGGCGACGGCGAGCCAGGGGATCCGCGCGGTGATGGCCTGGGCCGGAATGGCGAAGGCCCGCTCGCCGCGGCGGCTCACCACGAGGCCGACGACGCGCTGCTGCTCGCGGTCCCACAGCGGGCTCCCGCTGAACCCCTCGATCAGGTTCTGTGAGGAGACGGGCGTGTCGAGGACGAGCCAGCGGTCGGTGACCCCCTGCACGAGGACGGCGGCGACGCTGCTCGCGGCTCCGCTGCCGAACCAGGCGAAGGCGGACGGGCCGAGCCGGTGGTCGCCCAGGCCGGGGCCGGTCGGGCCGTCGGGGACAGGATCGAGCAGTCGGAGCACGGCGAGGTCGTCGGCCCATTCGATGTCGCCCGCGACGGCGGGTTCGTCGGTACTGCGGCGGGGCGGGAACCAGTGTTCGAGCGCCACCCGCAGCCGGATCGGTGCCCCGCGGCCGGGCAGTGCGGCCTGCAGTCCCACCACGGCGCCGTCGGCCTCGTCGGGCAGCTGCTGCTCGAACGTGTGACGGTCGAGCGCCAGGTTGACCACGTGCGCGCAGGTGATGACGCGGTCGCCGGCCACCAGCAGGCCGCCGCCGCTCGCCTTGCGGCGGGCAGCGCTGTAGAGCGCGACGTGGGAACTCTTGACGGCCCTGTCCGGGTCGCCGCCCGGGGTGGGGGGCCAGACCGGACCGGCTGCTGCGGTCAGGACCCGGTTCCTTCCGGAGCGGCGGCGGGGAGTGCTTCGTCGGGCGCGGAGACCTGCGCGGGCACGGCGGCGGGCGACCCTCCCGTCTTCCAGGTGGCCCGGACGGTCAGGGCGGCCTCCGCCCCTGCGGACACGATCCCCAGGCGGAGGTCCTTGCTGAGCTTCACCCCGAACTCGACCTCGACCTCCTGGGGCGGCCGCGCCGCGGACCAGACGGCCCCGTGCACCAGGTCGAGCACACCGCCGAGCGGCTGCAACGCGTCGCGCAGCGCCTGGCCGGTGGTCCGGGTCGCGTCCCGGAAGCGCCCCACGGCGACGACCTCCCCGGCTCCGGCGGGCAGGTCGGCGTCTTCCGCGCCGGGGCCCTGCGGTTCCAGGTCGAAGACCTCCAGCAGGACGGAAGTGCCGTCCCCCAACACCACTTCAGTGAATCCGGCCATGCCCCTCACTGTGCCACCGGCCGCCCGCCGCGGCCGGTGGTTCCGGCATTTCTCCCCCGCCCGGGAGCAATCGCCGACCGGTAGTCAGGCCCTTTCGGGCGCGGCGGCCCTGGCCTCCCATGCGGTCAGGGCGGCGACGGCCTCGGCCCGGGCCGCGGCCTCGGCCGAGCTGCCGACCGCCACCTCCAGCCATGGTGCGACGGCACGCCGCATGCCGTCGGCGAGGCGCTCGCCGAGCTTCGTGAGCGAGCCGGAGGCGGCCAGGGTCTCGACCGCAGTGGCGGTGTGCGAGCGCCAGAGCGCGAACTGGAGCCGGGCCCGGTCTGCGGCCGCACCGGCCAGCCCGTCGTACGTCCGGACCCGGGTGCCCCAGAACTCGGTCACCGCGAGGTGTGCGTAGGTACCCTGCAGCAGCCCCTCCAGCGGCCGGGGGTCGGGCCGCCACGGAGCGTGGTAGAGCCGCACGTCCTCGGGGTCGAAGAGCTCGTGCCGGTCGAGCACGGCGCCCAGCTTGACGTGCTGGAACTCGTGGACGAGCAACAGCGCCAGGATCGGCGCGGTGGTCGGGCGGGCGATGCCGACTGCACCGAACGCCTGTCGGGCTGCGGCGCTGACGTCCCCGCCGTCCGGACCGGGACGCAGCGGGGTGACGGTGCCGAGCCCGGCCGCGAGACCGGGCGCGTACCCGGGCAGGTCACGGCCGATCAGCTCCCATGCCTCCCTCAGGCCGCCCGTCCAGCCGAGCAGCTCGTCGTCGGAGAGGCGTTCGGCGACCGGCCACTGGTGGCTGTCGCGTTGCGGGTCGGTGTCCTCCAGGGCGACCGTCCAGCCGGGCAGGGCGACCCGGCGGACGGGCTGCCAGGCGGCGCCGTCCGGGGTGTCCCACCCGACGGTCACGCCGCGGACGGCGAAGCCCTCGGCGGTGGCGGTGAGCCGGGCCTCGCCCCCACCGCCGACGAGGAGCCTGCCGAGGGTCGGCAGGTGCACGGCGCCGCCGCGGACGGGGACCGGGAGGTCCACCTCGACGCGTGCGCGCAGTGCCGCGGCGGCGGCGAGTTCGGCCAGGCCGCCGAGGTCTGCGCCGCGTTCGCCGCGCAGGCAGCGGGCCGCCCAGGCCCGGGCGTACGGATGGGCGAGGACGGCGTCCAGGGCGTGCGGGGCGCGGCCGTCCAGTTCGGTGAGCAGCTGCCAGGCGTCCGGACGGCCGTCGGCGAGCGCGGCGACCATCCGCCGGGTGATCCCGAGCTGGGCGGCGGCGAGGGCGGTGACGGTGGCGCGGTCCCCGTACCCCGAGGCCAGCTGGTCGAACTGTTCGTCCGTCAGGTCCGCCTCGGGGGGCACGGCCTGGGCGGGCACGGTGGTGGCCGGACCGATCCGGTCGCGGACGGTGGTGATCAGGCGCATCAGGTCTCCACAGAAGACCGAGGGGTTGACGAAGCCGCTGCCGCCGGTGCGCCAGCGGTGTGCGTAGAGGCCGCCGCCGCAGGAGCGGACGACGGGGCAGCCGCGGCACTGCTCGGCCAAACCGGCGAGGCCGGACTGCCGTTCGCGCATGCCCGGGTGGTCGGCGACCTGGTCCAGGGTGTGCTCGAACACGGTGAAGCCGGTGGCCGGGGCGCCGTCGTAGGCGGTCTTGAGACTGTCGGCCTGCTCGAAGCTGCCGTCGGTCTCGACGACGACGAGGTCGGCGGGGTCGAGGCCGAGGGACTCGGTCAGGCTGGAGCGGCCGCGCAGGGTGCGGTGGATCGAGTCGAAGATCCGCACCGGCACCGGGCGGCCGTCGGCATCCCACCGCTCGTGGATCGCCAGCAGCCAGTCGGCGTAAGGGGTCGCGCCGAGGCGCTCGGGCCGGGGCGGCGGCGTGTCCCAGGTGGCGTGCGGCAGCAGGAAGTCGATCCGCGGCGGCGCCTCGGCGAGAAGCGCCTCGTACACGGCGATCGGGTCGTTCTCGACGTCGATCGTGCAGAGCAGCCCGGCGTAGAGGTGCCGGTACTCGGGGCGGCGCAGCAGGCCCAGGGCCTTGAGGACCTTGGCGTGGCTGGAGCGGCCGTCGGCGAAGCGGCGGTGCCTGTCGTTGGCGGCCAGGTCGCCGTCCAGGGAGACGCCGACCTTGATCCCGTACTCGGCGAAGAGGTCGAGGAACGTGGTGCTCAGCAGCACCGCGTTGGTGTGGATCCGCAGGTCGAGGGCGCATCCTTCCGGGAGCGCCCGGTGCAGTTCCTCGGCGGCCCTGCGCAGCAGCGCCGGTCCCGCCAGCAGGGGTTCCCCGCCGTGCAGCACCACGTGCACGGCGGGCAGGGAGTGGGCCCGCGCATGGTCACCGATCCGGTCGGCCGTGGCGGCCAGCACCTCCGCGCCCGCTGCCCTGGGGAGGCCGCGCCAGCTGGAATCCGCGTGCTCGTAGACGTAGCAGTGGTCGCATGCCAGATCGCAGCGACTGTGCACCTTGAGCACGAACTGGCTGAAGGAGAAGGGGTGTTGTCCCATGACGGTCGGTCGGTAGGCGGCGCGGGACCCTGACTCAGATCGACGACTGGAAGGCGGCCACCGGAACCTGCCGGGCTGAGACGTCGGGAAGCGCCCGCTCCAGCTGGGCGACCAGTTCGTCGGCATCGAGGGCGGCAAGTTCGGCGAGGGAGGCACGACCGGGTGCTGAGTCGGCCCGATTGTCCGTCAGCTCGATCGTAGCCGCGGAGGAGAGAGAGGTCGGCATGATGGGCGCCTTCTGGTGAAAGAAAAGTGACTGACAGTCATGGGTGCCGTCATCATGGCGTGGGCTGTCAAGGCTGCCGACCGCTGTAGCACGACACCTGCGCGCAGCCTATATCCAGCCGATCCCGGACGACTGCTCAGCTCGCGCACCGACTCGGCGCAGCAGGCGCCCGACTTGCGCGGACCGGAGGATTGCTGTCGGGCGGCGGGCGAGGGCCCCTCGGCATCCCTGGACGGGTCCTGGCTGGTCAGGGGCGGCCGGGCACCACCGGATCGTTTCGGCGATGCGGGCCGCCGGGCCGGCGGGGCCGGACAGAGGCCTTCCACACCGTAATCCAAACTTCACCCGTCCGGCGGTTTCAGACGCGCCGCGGGCATGTCCGACCGGCACATGCCCGCCGGAGAGGGGGATCAGGGGCACAGTCGCTCGACGCGCCAGCCATCACCCTCCGCGACGAAGATCAGGCGGTCGTGGAGGCGGTTCTCGCGGCCCTGCCAGAACTCGACCGTCTCCGGGACGACGCGGTAGCCGCCCCAGAAGGGGGGCACCGGCACGCCCTCGCCCTCGGGGTAGCGGGCGGCGAGGTCGGCGTACCGCTGCTCCAGGACCTCGCGGCCGGCGACCGGGCTGGACTGCTCGCTGGCCCAGGCACCGAGCTGGGAGCCGTGCGGGCGGGTGCGGAAGTAGGCGGCGGTCTCGTCCCGGCCGACCTTCTCGACCCGACCGCAGACGATCACCTGGCGGGCCAGTTCGATCCACGGGAAGAGCAGCGAGGCCCGCGGGTTGACGGCGAGTTCGGCGCCCTTGCGCGAGCCGTAGTTGGTGTAGAAGACGAAGCCGCGGAGGTCGTACCCCTTGAGCAGCACGGTGCGCGAGCTGGGCCGGCCGGCCGCGTCCGCGGTGGAGACCACCATGGCGTTGGGCTCGGCGACGCCCGCCTCGTCCGCCTCGTGGAACCACGTGGTGAACTGGGTCACCGGGTCGGCGGCCAGGTCGCCCTCGGACAGTCCCTCGTGCTGGTAGTGCTTGCGCATGACGGCGAGGTCCGGGCCCGGCCGGGGTTCGGCCGGCGTGGTCAGGGCAGTCGGGGGTCGTTCCGCGGTAGGCACGGCAACATCATCCCGTACGACAAGCGTTGCGGGCTGCTACGTCCCGGCAAACCCCGGGGGGAGTTAAGGTGTCACGCCACCGCTTGGGCGGGGGCCGCCCCGGGAACCGTCCGGTATGGACCGGTTTTCTCCCGGGTGTCCGCCGATGACGCCGGGCGCCCGCACCGTCGGGCGTCGCCTGGGGCAAACATCACCGTCGTGGTGTATGGCGCAATGCACGCCGTGCCTGCCAGGCTGACACCGAGTGCCAACCACCCACGGTCACCCGGCCCGTCGCACCACTCGCCGCGGCGCGCCGGATCGGATCACTGAAGGAGCCGTCTGATGTCCGACTTCGTACCCGGGCTCGAAGGTGTCGTCGCCTTCGAGAGCGAGATCGCCGAACCCGACCGTGAGGGCGGCGCCCTGCGCTACCGCGGCGTGGACATCGACGACCTGGTGGGCCACGTCTCCTTCGGCCACGTCTGGGGCCTGCTGGTCGACGGCAAGTTCAACCCCGGCCTGCCCGCCGCCGAGCCGTTCCCGATCCCGGTGCACTCCGGCGACATCCGGGTGGACGTGCAGTCCGCCCTCGCCATGCTCGCCCCGGTCTGGGGCCTCAAGCCGCTGCTCGACATCTCCGCCGACCAGGCCCGCGACGACCTCGCCCGGGCCGCCGTGATGGCGCTGTCGTACGTCGCCCAGTCCGCCCGCGGCCAGGGCCTGCCGATGGTGCCGCAGCGCGAGATCGACAAGGCCGAGACGGTCGTCGAGCGGTTCATGATCCGCTGGCGCGGCGAGCCCGACCCGCGCCACGTCAAGGCCGTCGACGCCTACTGGACGTCCGCCGCCGAGCACGGCATGAACGCCTCCACCTTCACCGCCCGCGTCATCGCCTCCACCGGCGCCGACGTCGCGGCCGCGCTCTCCGGCGCGGTCGGCGCGATGTCCGGCCCGCTGCACGGCGGCGCCCCGTCCCGCGTGCTCGGCATGATCGAGGAGATCGAGCGCACCGGCGACGCGGCCGGCTACGTCAAGAAGGCGCTGGACAAGGGCGAGCGCCTGATGGGCTTCGGCCACCGCGTCTACCGCGCCGAGGACCCGCGCGCCCGCGTGCTGCGCCGCACCGCCAAGGAGCTCGGCGCGCCGCGCTTCGAGATCGCCGAGGCGCTGGAGAAGGCCGCGCTGGAGGAGCTGCACAACCGCCGCCCCGACCGCGTGCTCGCCACCAACGTGGAGTTCTGGGCCGCGATCATGCTGGACTTCGCCGAGGTCCCGGCGCACATGTTCACCTCGATGTTCACCTGTGCCCGCACCGCCGGCTGGTCGGCGCACATCCTGGAGCAGAAGCGCACCGGTCGCCTCGTGCGCCCCTCCGCGCGCTACATCGGCCCGGGCCCGCGCAGCCCGCGCGAGATCGAGGGCTACGACTCGATCGCGCACTGACGCCTCGCTCTTTCGGGCGGGTCCGGGCGTGCCCGGACCCGCCCGTTCCGTGGGTGGATCACATCTCAGCGGGCGGACGACCGCCCCCACGGCACCACCCGGGGCAGTAGGCTGCCGCCGTGGCCCAGATCCAGATCCCCGCTGACATCAAGCCCGCCGACGGCCGCTTCGGCTGCGGCCCGTCCAAGGTGCGCCCCGAGGCCCTGAGTGCCCTCGCCGCCACCGGAACCTCCCTGCTGGGTACCTCCCACCGCCAGGCCCCGGTCAAGAACGTGGTCAAGCGCGTGCGCGAGGGCGTGAGCAGCCTGTTCTCCCTCCCCGAGGGCTACCAGGTGGTGCTCGGCAACGGCGGCTCCACCGCCTTCTGGGACATCGCCGCCTTCGGTCTGGTGCGCGAGAAGTCCCAGCACCTGAACTTCGGCGAGTTCTCGTCCAAGTTCGCCTCCTCGGTGAAGGCGGCCCCGTGGCTGTCCGAGCCGTCGGTGATCAAGACCGAGCCGGGCACCCACCCGCTGCCGGTCGCCGAGGCGGGCGTGGACGTCTACGCGCTGACCCACAACGAGACCTCCACCGGTGTCGCCATGCCGATCCGCCGTCCCGAGGGCGCGGACGCCGGCTCGCTGGTCCTGGTCGACGCCACCTCGGGCGCCGGCGGCCTGCCGGTCGACATCACCGAGACCGACGTCTACTACTTCGCCCCGCAGAAGTCCTTCGCCAGCGAGGGCGGCCTCTGGCTGGCCACCTTCTCGCCGGCCGCGCTGGAGCGCGCCGCGGAGATCGCCGGCTCCGGCCGCTACATCCCGCCGTTCTTCGACCTGCCGACGGCGATCGACAACTCGTCGAAGGACCAGACGTACAACACCCCGGCGATCAGCACGCTCTTCCTGCTCGCCGAGCAGCTGGAGTGGCTGAACGGCAACGGCGGCCTGGAGTGGGCGGTGGCCCGTACCGCGGAGTCCTCCTCGATCCTGTACTCCTGGGCCGAGAAGTCCTCCTTCGCGCAGCCGTTCGTCGCCAAGGCCGAGGAGCGCTCGCAGGTCGTCGGCACCATCGACTTCGACGACTCGATCGACGCCGCGGCGATCGCCAAGGCGCTGCGCGCCAACGGCATCGTCGACACCGAGCCCTACCGCAAGCTGGGCCGCAACCAGCTGCGGATCGCGATGTTCCCGGCCGTGGAGCCGTCGGACGTCCAGGCGCTCACCGCCTGCATCGACTACGTGGTCGACCGGCTCTGAGGTCCGCGGACGCACCGAAGGGCCACCGCCTCCGGGCGGTGGCCCTTCGCCGTCCGGTGCCGGGCGGGCCCGGCTCCGGTCACTTGCCCACGAGCGAGCTGACGACCACCACCACGAGCAGCAGCACCAGCGCGCCGGTCACGATCCGCATGCGAGTCTTCGGGTCCACGCTTCGAGGTTAGTCGGTCGCCGCCCCGGCCCCGGCACTGCCCCGTGGCGGGAGCTCCCCCCGCTGCTCGCGCTCCCGGAAGACCGAGGGGGCGACGCCGACCCGGCGGGTGAACAGCCGGGTGAAGTACGCCGGGTCCTCGTAGCCCACCCGGCGGGCCACCGCCGCCACCGGCAGCTCCCCGGCGGCGAGCAGCAGCTTGGCCTCGCTGAGCCGCACCGCCAGCAGGTACTCCTTCGGTCCGGTCTCGCCCACCGCGCGGACGGCCCGGCGCAGCCCGGCCACCGTCAGCCCCGCCCGGCGGGCGTGCTCGGCCACCGGCAGCGGCAGGAAGGCGTCCCGGCGCAGCGCCTCCAGCACGGTCCCGCCGCGCGGGTCCAGGTCGGCCCGCTGGCGGTGCAGCTCGACCAGCAGCTCGTGGACCGCGGCGGCGGCCTCGGTGTCCACCAGCGGTCCGCCGCGGCGGCACGCGCCGGCGATCCGGGCGATCACCCGCTGGGCGCGGTCCGCGGCGAGCAGCGGCACCACCGGCTCGTCCGGCAGCAGGCCCAGCTCGGCGTAACCGGCCAGGGCCGGGCCGGTGAAGTCGACGAAGGACTCCGACCAGCCGCCGGCGTCCGGCGCGTAGTGGTGCGGCACGCCCGGCCGCAGCCAGACCACCGCGGGGGCGGTCACCGGGCGGCGGGAGCCGTCCGGCACGGCGTACCAGCCGCGGCCGGCGGTGACCACCACGGCCACCCAGCGGTCCAGGGTGCGCGGCCCGACCACCGGCAGCCGGCCGCGCTGCATGCCGACGCCCAGGCAGGCGAGCCCGGTGGCCAGCTGCGCCGGACCGGGGGTCAGGTAGTGCCACCAGCGCTGCACGGCTCACCTCCGGGAACGGGCGGTCGGGGAACGGCCGGGCGGCCGTCGGGGGACGGGGGACGGGGACCGCAGGCGACGGTCGGGGACGACAGTCCAACACCCGCCCGGGGTTTGTCCATGGCCGCGGCCGGGTCGCCCCGGCAGGCTGGGGGCATGCTGACCTACGACTCCGCGGGCTTCCGGCTGGACGGGCGCCCGCTGCGCATCCTGTCCGGCGCCGTGCACCACTTCCGCACCCGTCCCGAGCAGTGGCCCGCCCGGCTGGCCGCCGTCCGCGCGATGGGCCTGAACACCGTCGAGACGTACGTCGCCTGGAACCTGCACGAGCCGGCGCCGGGCCGGTACGAGCGGACGGCGGAACTCGGCACCTTCCTCGACGAGGCGGCCCGGCAGGGGCTGTGGGCGATCGTCCGGCCGGGCCCGTACATCTGCGCCGAGTGGGACAACGGCGGGCTGCCCGGCTGGCTGACCGCACGGGTCGGACGGCGGGCGCGGACGTCCGACCCGGAGTACCTGGCGACCGTGGACGCCTTCCTCGACGAGCTGATGCCCGGCGTGGTCTCCCGGCAGGTCGACCGGGGCGGGAACGTGTTGATGGTGCAGGTCGAGAACGAGTACGGCTCCTTCGGCAGCGACACCGGCTACCTGCGGCACCTCGCGGACGGCCTGCTGCGGCGCGGCGTCACCGTCCCGCTGTTCACCTCCGACGGACCGGAGGACCACATGCTCACCGGCGGGACGCTGCCCGGCGTGCTCGCCACCGTGAACTTCGGCTCCGCCCCGGAGGACGGCTTCGCGGCACTGCGCCGGCACCGGCCCGAGGACCCGCCGTTCTGCATGGAGTTCTGGAACGGCTGGTTCGACCACTGGGGCCGCCCGCACCACACCCGCGACGCGCAGGACGCCGCCGACACCCTGCGCCGCATCCTCGCCGCCGGCGCCTCGGTCAACCTCTACATGGCGCACGGCGGCACCAACTTCGGCACCGGCGCGGGCGCCAACCACGCCGACCCGCCGTTCAACTCCACCGCCTGGACCCACTCGCCCTACCAACCGGTCACCACCTCCTACGACTACGACGCGCCCCTGGACGAGCGCGGCGCACCGACCGCGAAGTACGCGCTCTTCCGCGAGGTGCTGGCCGACTTCGCCGCGGCCCACCCCGACGAGGCGCGCTTCCTCGACGACCGGGAACCGGCACTGCCCGAGCTGCCGCCGGTGCTGGAGGCACCGCCCGTCGCCCTCACCGAATCGGCCGCACTGCCGTTCGGCCCGGCCGTCCACGCGCCGGTGCCGCCGCGCTTCGAGGAACTCGGACTGGAACACGGCCTCGTCCGCTACACCACCCGGGTGCCGGCCGGCCGGCCGGACCTGCCGCTCACCGTCGAAGGGCTGCGGGACCGGGCCGTGCTCCGGGTGGACGGCGCCCGGGTGGCCGACCTGGAACGCGGCGTGGCCCGGCCGGAGCTCGCGGTGCCGGGCGGCGTCGCGGTCGAGCTGCTGGCGGAATCGCTCGGCCGGGTCAACTACGGGCCGCTGGTGGGCGAGACCAAGGGCGTCGACGGCGTCCGGCACGAACGGCAGTACCTGCACGGGTGGCGGGCCGAACCGCTGCGGCTCGACCCGCTGCCGCCGGCGGACTTCGGGCCGGAACCGGCGGACGGGACGGGGGACGCGGCACGCCTCGTCCGCGGGGTGCTCGACCTGACGGACACCGGGGACGCGTTCCTCGCGGTGCCGGGGGGCGTGCGTGGCTACCTCTGGGTCAACGGATTCCTGCTGGGCCGCTACGACGCCCGGGGCCCGCAGACCACGCTCTACTGCCCGCAGCCCCTCCTCCGCCCCGGCCGCAACGAGCTCACCCTCCTCGAACTCGGCGACGCCCACCCCCGCACGATCGAACTCCGCCCCGCCCCCGCCCTGGGCTGAACGGGGAAACTCCCAGAGGCGCAAGAAGCCCGCGCAATCCCCGGTAGGGGCAACCCCCAGGGGCGCGTGGGGCTCTATTCCGCTTGCCAGTGGGCGAGGGGCCAGGTGGTGAGGGTGCGGTAGTGGGAGGGGCCGAAGCCGGTCTCGCTGAGGACGAGGTGGATCTCCCCCGCCTCCCACTCCAGCCCGCGGAACCCGTCCAGCCCCGCCGCGAGGTGCTGCAGCTCGGCCGCGGCGACCCGCTGCTCCGCCCGCCGACGCCCGCGGCCGGACCCCGCGCGGGCGAGCGTGAGGTGGGGGTGGAAGCCGTACTGGTCGGTCTCCACGCCGACCTCGCCGACGGCACCCCGGACGGCCTCGGCGAGCCGCCGCAGTGCCCAGACCTCGCCGTCCACGCCGGCCCAGAGCACCCGGTCGCCGAAGGTGCCGCCGCCGGCGATGCGGAGCCGGTGGGCGCCGTTCTCGCCGGCCGTGCGGGCGAGGACGGCCTCCAGGGCGGGCACCTCGGTGACCGGGATCTCGCCCAGGAAGGCCAGGGTGAGGTGCCAGCCGTCGACCCCGCTCCACCGCAGCCGGTCCGCGCCGGGTAGTTCGCGGAGCGCGGCCGCGGCGTCGACCAGTTCCTGGACCGCCTCGCTCGGCGGGTTGACCGCCACAAAGAGCCTCATGGGCCCCATCTTCCCCGTCGGCCCTCCCGGTCGGAGCCCTTCCGCCGGACTGATCGGAACCGGGGGCTCCGAGGACGGTGACGACCGTGACGGCGGCCCGGCCGGCCCCGGTGGACGGGGGCCGGCCGGGCCGGGCCTCAGCAGGCGGTGGCCAGGTCCTTCTTGGGCAGGGTGCGCGGCACCACCGCGACCACCCGGCGGCCGGCACCCGGGTGCAGGTCGACCCGGACCTTCAGGTCGGCGGCGCGGGCCAGCACCACGGCGATCACGGCCGCGGCGGCGGCCGAGACCAGGCCGCAGGCGAGCAGGCCGAGCCGGGGCCCGTAGGCGGCGGTGACCCAGCCGACGAGCGGGGCGCCGATCGGGGTGCCGCCGGTGAAGACCAGCACCAGCAGACCCATCACCCGGCCGCGCACGGCGGGGTCGGTGCCCAGCTGGAGCGCCGAGTTGACCGAGGTGTTGAAGGTCAGGCCGAAGACGCCGATCAGGGTGAGCAGCGCGGCGAAGGTCCAGTAGCCGGGGGCGAGCGCGGCCAGCACCTCCAGCGTGCCGAAGGCGACCGCCGCTCCGACCAGCCGGCGCAGCCTGGGGGCGCCGCGGCGGGCGGCGAGCAGGGCGCCCGCCAGCGAGCCGACGGCCATCGCGGTGTTCAGCAGCCCGTACTCGCCGGCGCCGACCTTGAAGGTGTCGTAGGCGAAGCCGGAGAGCAGCGTCGGGAAGTTGAAGCCGAAGGTGCCGATGAACCCGGCCAGCACCATCGGCCAGAGCAGCTCGGGCCGCTCGCGGACGTAGCGCAGGCCCTCGCGCAGCTGGCCGCGCTGCCGGGCGACCGGGGTGGAGGGGCGCAGCTCGCTCTCGCGCATGGCGAGCAGGCCGCCGAGGACGGCGGCGAAGGAGAGCGCGTTGACCGCGAAGGCCCAGCCGCTGCCGACCGCGGCGATCAGCAGGCCGGCGACGGCCGGTCCGACCAGCCGGGCGGTCTGGAAGTTGGCGGCGTTCAGGCTGACCGCGTTGGCGAGGTCCTTGGCGGGCACCATCTCGCTGACGAAGGCCTGCCGGGTCGGGTTGTCGACGACGGTGACCAGGCCGAGCAGCAGCGCGAAGACGTAGACGTACCCGGCCGTGACGGCGCCGGTGACGGTGAGCACGGCCAGCCCGGCGGCGAGCAGGCCCATCGCGCCCTGGGTGGCGAGCAGCAGCCGGCGCTTGGGCAGCCGGTCGGCGAGCACCCCGCCCCACAGGCCCAGCAGCAGCATCGGCAGGAACTGCATGGCGGTGGTCACGCCGACCGCGAAGGGGCTGCCGGTGAGGCTCAGCACCAGCCAGTCCTGGGCGATGCGCTGCATCCAGGTGCCGGTGTTGGAGACGACCTGGCCGGCGAAGTAGTACCGGTAGTTGCGGATCCGGAGGGAGGAGAACATCCCTCCGGGCCGGGTGAAGCGGGCCCCGGTGGGGCCGTCCCCCGCTCGGGTGGCGGCGGGGGCGGATGCGGCGGGGGTGACCGCCGCGGGGCGTTCGTCGGGGTCGTCGTCGCCGGTGCCGGGCAGGCCCACGGGGGCGGGCGCCTGGCTCTCGGCGGTGGCAGCGCGGTCGGCTGCGGGGTCTGCGGCGAGGTCGTCGGTGCGGGTGGCGGCGGCGCTGGCTGCGGCCGGCGGTGTCAAGGTGGTCTCCCCTCGGGGCGCGGCGACGGGCAGGTTCGTCGCCGCGCGGCTGTTCTCTCGGATGTGTCCTGCGGTGATGCGGTGCTCCTTCGTTCGGTTGCCGTGAGACGTCGTGCCGGTCGGGGTGCGCGTCAGAGGTGGGCGAGTTTGTAGAGGGCCGGTGCCGCTGCGCGGATCAGCGTCCACTCCTCCTCGCTCAGCCCTTCGACCAGTTCGGCCAGCCAGGCGTTCCGCCGGCGTCGGCTCTCCGTGAGGATCGCCTCGGCCTGCTCGGTGCTGCTGACGACCACCTGGCGGCGGTCGTCCGGGTGCGGCTCGCGCCGCACCAGCCCCTTCTCCTCCAGCATCGCGATGATCCGCGTCATCGACGGAGGCTGGACGTGCTCGCGGCGGGCGAGCTCGCCGGGGGTGGCCTTGCCGCAGCGTGCCAGGGTGCCGAGGACCCCCATTTCGGTGGGGCTCAGCGACTCCTCGACACGCTGGTGTCTCAGCCGGCGGGCAAGGCGCATCGTGGACGACCGCAGCTGGCTGACGGCTGCGAGATCGTCCTCGGACATCTCGGGCATGGTCCTTAGCCTATGTCATTACTCTCGCTAAGGAAAATCCTTTACCGTCGGCGTCGCCGCAGCACCCGCCACGGTGCGAAGACCGGCGGGACATCGTGTCGACCTCCGGTGACAAGATCTTGGGCCAAACGTGAAGTACCGCCACTGACCTGCGAGTTCACTGAATCTCCCGGCGTTGCCCACGAGCGGAGCGGGTCGCTAGGGTTCGGACTTGTCAGGAACACAGCACGCCGGCACTGTGCACCCCTACTCCGCCCCGGGAGTCCTCTTGGGTCACATCCACCACGCTGTCTACGGCTGGGTGACACCGGCGTTCTCGTACCTCGTCGCATGTCTCGGCGCCCTGGTGGCGCTGCGCAGCACCCGCTGGGCGCTGATCACCGAAGGCCGATCGCGGCGCAACTGGCTGCTGCTCGGCACGATCTCCCTCGGCGGCGGCATCTGGAGCATGCACTTCGTCGCCATGCTCGGCTTCGCCGTGAGCGGCGTCGAGATCCATTACGACGTCCCGCTGACCCTGGTCAGCCTGCTGGTCGCCATCGGCTTCGTCGGCATCGGCATCTTCACCGTGGGCCAGAGCACCCACCGGCGCACCGCCCTGCTGGTGGGCGGCGTCGCCACCGGGCTCGGCGTGGCCGCCATGCACTACCTGGGCATGGCCGCGATGCGGCTGCCCGGCCGGATCGGCTACGACCCGGTGCTGGTCGGCGCCTCGATCGGCATCGCCGTCCTCGCCGCCACGGCGGCGCTCTGGGCCGCCCTCAACATCCGGGGCACCGCGGCGGTGCTGGCCGCCTCCCCGGTGATGGGCGTGGCCGTGTGCGCCATGCACTACACCGGCATGATGGCGGTCTCCGTCCGGCTCTCGGACACCGAGCACGCCCCGCCCGGCCCGGTCGCGCTGCAGTTCGTCTTCCCGCTCGCGGTCGGCTTCGGCACGTACGTCTTCATCAGCGCGCTGGCCTTCGCGGTGGCGCCGAGCAAGCACCGCCCGGTGGTGACCGGGCCGGCCGCACCGCTGCCGCCCCGTCCCGCCGCCGCGCGGCGCGCGCCGGACGACTGGCCGCAGTGGCCGCTGCGGGACGGCGGGGTCGGGCCGGACCTGTTCGCCCCGGGTGCCGGGCAGACCGCGCAGAGCGGCCGCCGCCGGGCCCGTCCGGCGCAGTCCGCGCCGGTGAGCGGCCGGGTCGTGCCCGCCTGGTCGGGTCCGCAGGCCGACGGGCAGTCGCCGTACTGAGCGCGCAGCACCCACGGCCCGGGGCCGGTCCGCCACGGGGGCGGGCCGGCCCCCGGCCGTTCGCCGGGTCAGCCGCGCAGGTGCTCCGGGGTCGCGGCCGGGCAGACCTTGTGCACGAAGTCGCGGCGCAGCCGGTGGTACGGCTCGTCGGGGGCGGTGAAGTTGCGCCGCATCCGGGCCAGCTCCTCGGCGCGGTAGGCGGAGAGCGGCTTGGCGGCCTCGTCGGCGGCCCGGCGGCGCTTCTTCTCCAGCAGCCGGGCGCCCAGCTCGGGCGCGTCGGCGAGCGCGGCGGCCTCCCGTTCGACCCAGCGGCGGAACTCGGCGGCGCTGCCGCGGCGCGCCCGGTCGACCAGTCCGACCGCCTCGGCCTCCCGGGCGCCGACCGGCAGCGCGGCCGTGGTGAGCCGGTGGGCGGTCTCCTCGCCGACCCGGCGGGGCAGCGTGTACGTCCAGTACTCGGAGCCGTACAGGCCCATCAGCCGGTAGTGCGGGTTGAGCACGGCGGAGGCCCGGCACCAGACCTCGTCCGCGGCGACGGCCAGCATCAGGCCGCCGGCCGCGGCGTTGCCGGCCAGGGCCGCGACGGTGAGCTTGTCGGTGGTGGTCAGGACCGCCTCGACCAGGTCGTCCATGGCGTTGATGTTCTGCCAGGACTCCTCGGCGGGGTCGGCGGCCGCCTCGATGGTGTTGAGGTGGATGCCGTTGGAGAAGAAGTCCCGGGCCGGGCCGAGCACCAGCACCGCGGTGGGCCGGGCGCAGGCCTCCCGGTAGGCGGCGAGCAGCCGGCGGCACTGCCCGGTGCTCATCGCCCCGCCGGGGAAGGCGAACTCCAGGTACCCGACGCCGGCCTCCTCGCGGTAGCGCAGCTCGGACCAGGTGCGGCGGCGGGCGGCGTCGGAGGGGGTGACGGGCACCTCGGGCACGCCGTCGAGGAGGCTGCCGAGCACCTGCGCGGCGGGCAGCTTGAAGGTGGCCGGGCCGCCGGGGGTGCGGCGCGGACGCAGCTGCGGGATCCAGACGGCGCCGTCGGTGGTGGCCCGGCAGATCGCGCCCTCGCGGGTGGCGAGGACGGCGCCGGGGGCGCCGCGCAGCAGGTCCTCGGGGTGGCCGCCGTGCAGGAAGTGCTCGCGGCCGTACAGCTCGTCGAGGACGCCGGGCTGGGAGTCGCCGGAGCGCAGCTTGCGCAGCACGGTGGCGGTGTCGTCGGCGGCCCAGTCGATCCGCCGGTACTCCTGGGCGTGGTACGGCCGCGGCCTCCCGCGGACGTCCCAGCGGGCGTAGTCGAGCGGCTCGGGTTCGAACCAGCCGCTCCCGTACCGCTCGACGGCGAGCAGCACGGCCTCCACGGCGGCGTCGGCCACCTCGGTGCGGTACGCCTCGCTCTTGCCGCAGGCGGGCAGGGTGAAGGGGACGGACGCCCAGATCGGCCCGGCGTCCATCTCGGCGACGGCCTGCAGGACGGTCACGCCCCACTCCTCGGCGCCCTCGTGGATGGCCCAGTCGAGCGAGGACGGCCCGCGGTCGCCCTTGGGGCCGGGGTGGACGATCAGGACGGGGAGCCTGCGCCAGACGTCCTCCGGCACCGCCCGGGTCAGCATGGGCGCGAGGACGAGGTCGGGTCCGAACCGTCCGACGGCGGCGCGGACGGGCTCGTCACCGAGGGCGAGCTCGACGGCCACGGTGTGGCCCCGGTCGCGCAGCTCGGTGTGGACGCGCTGGGTGAGGCTGTTGAACGCGCTGGCGACCAGCAGGATGCGCAAGGTGGCCCTCCGACGACATGTCACGGTGGTGGGGGTGTCCCGGCCGGTCGGCTCCGGATGCCGCAGATGCCTACCCGGGAGCGCTGCCGGCGTCACCGGATCCGCTCCCCGGGGTGGGCCGGACGGGCCGCCGCCGGGCGGGGTCGGGCCATCCAAGCATGGTCATGCACACGTAAGTTGCCAGATCGGGGCGGGTCGACGACCCCTGCACAACACCCGCCCGGAACGGCCGACCCCTCCCTCGAATCGACGCCGGATCGCCACCCGTACGCCCCCCGAGTGCGCCGGTCCGCTCCCCCGGGCCGGCGCGGTGCGCACGCCGCCGGCGCCGGGAACGCGAAGGGCCCTCCCCCCGGGGATCCGGAGGGAGGGCCCGTACGGCGGCGCCGGTCAGAGCAGGCCGAGCGCCGGCATCAGGTAGTAGAAGGCGAAGACCGCGGACACCGCGTACATCGCCGCGGGCACCTCGCGGCCGCGGCCGGCCGCCAGGCGCAGCACGCAGAAGGCGATGAAGCCCATGCCCAGGCCGTTGGTGATCGAGTAGGTGAACGGCATCAGGACGATGGTCAGGAACGCCGGGATCGCGATGGTGTGGTCGGCCCAGTCGATCTCCTTGATCGAGTTGGCCAGGATCAGGAAGCCGACCGCGACCAGCGCCGGGGTGGCGGCCTGCGCAGGCACCATGGTGGCCACCGGGGTCAGGAACAGCGCGAACAGGAACAGCACGCCGGTGACGACCGAGGCGAAGCCCGTCCGGGCGCCCTCGCCGACGCCCGCGGTGGACTCCACGTAGCAGGTGTTGGCCGAGCAGGAGGTGGCGCCGCCGGCCGCGGTGGCGATGCCGTCCACCATGAGGATCTTGTTGATGCCCGGCAGGTCGCCCTTCTCGTCGAGCAGGTGCGCCTCGTCGGCGACGCCGAGGATGGTGCCCATCGCGTCGAAGAAGCAGGACATCAGCACGGTGAAGACGAACAGCACACCGGTGAGCGCACCGGCGTGGTGGAAGCCGCCGACCAGGTCGACCTCGCCGATCAGGCCGAAGTCCGGGGCGGCGACCGGGCTGCCCGGCCAGGTCGGGACGGTCAGGCCCCAGCCCTGCCCGAGGCCGACGACCTGCTCGATCACCAGGGCGGCGACGGTGGCGACGACGATGCCGATGAGGATCGCGCCGGGCACCTTGCGGACCAGCAGCACCAGGGTGAGCAGCAGGCCGAGCACGAAGACCAGCACCGGCCAGCCGAGCAGGTGGCCGCTGCCGCCGAGCTGCAGCGGGACGGTGGTGTGCGCGGCGTCCGGGATCCGGCTGACGAAGCCGGCGTCGACCAGGCCGATCAGGGCGATGAACAGGCCGATGCCGATCGCGATGGCCTTGCGCAGGCCGAGCGGCACGGCGTTCATCACACGCTCGCGCAGGCCGGTGGCGACCAGCAGCAGGATCGCGAAGCCGGCCAGCACGACCATGCCCATCGCCTCGGCCCAGGTCATCCGGGGGGCGAGCTGGAGGGCGACGATGCTGTTGACGCCGAGGCCGGCCGCGAGTGCGATCGGCACGTTGCCGATGACGCCCATCAGCAGGGTGGTGAGGCCCGCGGTGAGCGCGGTGGCGGTGACCAGCTGCCCGCTGTCGAGGTGCGCGCCGGTCATGTCCGTGGCGTTGGCCAGGATGATCGGGTTCAGCACCAGGATGTAGGCCATGGTGAAGAAGGTGGCGACGCCGCCGCGGATCTCCCGGGGCAGCGTGGAGCCGCGTTCGGTGATCCGGAAGAAGCGGTCGAGCACACCGGTGGGGGGCTGCGGTGCGGCGGAGGGCGCGGACGGCGCGTCGAGCGCGGACGTCGGCTGGGCCTGCGGAGACATGCGGGGTCCTCGTCGGGTGGGGGCACGGACGGGGGTGGTGACGGCGGGACCCGGGGCTGCACTGACCCGGTCCACCGGCGGCCTGCCGGACGGGCGAGATGACGCGCGTAGCAGCAACCGGAAGCCCAAGTATGAGTTTTCGCTCGTTCGCACGCCATCTTCGCGCGTAGAAGAAGGCCCTTACGGCCATCCACCCGCAGAATCGGTCGTCGGGCGCCCGCCACCCCTGCACCGGAGGCTCCTCGTCCCCGTACCCTAGGGGCCATGTCCAAGACCCCGCTGCGCCCCTCGCCCCCACCGCTGGAGGCCAACGACGTCGCCATCGTCGGCGGCGGCACGGCGCTGTGGTTCGTCGCCTTCCTCGCCCTGCTGCCCTTCAAGGGCACCCTGGAGCAGCACGGCCACGGCACCTGGCCGTGGATCTGCCTCTCCGGCGGCCTGCTCGGTCTGATCGGCCTCTGGTACTGCCGCGCCCGCCGGGACGCCATCCGCCGCGCCCGGGCCGCCGAGGCCGCGACCGGGGCCGGGACGGGCGCGGAGAGCCCCGAGGGCCCCGCCACTCGTCTGGACTGACCACCCCCTCGGCGGAGCGGCACCGGCCCGGGGCCCCACCTAGAGTCGGACCCATGACGCATCCCGCGGAGGGCACGGCCGAGGCAGGACACCCGGGGCCGTCCGGGCGTCGGGGCGGGCTGACGGCGGCCGAGGTCGCCGAGCGGGTCGCCCGCGGACAGGTCAACGACGTCCCGGTGCGCTCCAGCCGCTCCGTCCGCGAGATCGTCCGGGCCAACGTCCTCACCCGCTTCAACGCCATCATCGGCGTGATGTTCGCGATCATCCTGGTGGTCGGCCCGATCCAGGACGGCCTGTTCGGCCTGGTCATCGTGGCCAACACGGCGATCGGCATCGTCCAGGAGCTGCGGGCCAAGCGCACCCTCGACAGCCTCGCGCTGATCGGCGAGGCCAAGCCGCAGGTCCGCCGGGACGGTGCCGCGCTGGCCGTGGCCACCTCCGCGGTCGTGCTCGACGACACCGTGCTGCTCGGCACCGGCGACAAGGTCGTCGTCGACGGCACCGTCACCGAGGCCGACGGCCTGGAGATCGACGAGTCGCTGCTCACCGGCGAACCCGACTCCGTCCTCAAGCGCCCCGGCGACCAGGTCATGTCCGGCAGCTTCGTCGTCGCCGGCGCGGGCGCGTTCACCGCCACCAAGGTCGGCCGGGAGGCCTACGCCGCCCGGCTCTCCGAGGAGGCCGCCAAGTTCACCCTCGTCCGCTCCGAGCTGCGCAGCGGCATCGACGAGATCCTCAAGTTCATCACCTGGCTGCTGGTGCCGACCGCGCTCGGCCTGATCGTCAGCCAGCTCGCGGTGGAGCGCAACGACTGGCAGGAGGCCGTCCGCCGGATGGTGGCCGGGATCGTGCCGATGGTGCCCGAGGGCCTGGTGCTGCTGACCTCGGTCGCCTTCGCGATCGGCGTGATCCGCCTCGGCCGCCGCCAGTGCCTGGTGCAGGAGCTGCCCGCGATCGAGGGGCTCGCCCGGGTCGACACCGTCTGCCTGGACAAGACCGGCACCCTCACCGAGGGCGGGATGGACCTGCTGGAGCTGCGGCCGCTCGCCGACGGCCGGGCCCGGCACGGCGCACCGGAGACCCTCCGCGAGGCGCTCGGCGCGCTCGGCACCGCGGACGCCCGCCCCAACGCCTCCATGCAGGCCGTCATCGAGGCCTACGGCCCCCCGCCGGACGGCCGCTGGCGGGTGGTCGAGTCCGTGCCGTTCTCGTCCGCCCGCAAGTGGAGCGCGGCCCGGCTCGCCGAACCGCAGGGCGGCGAGGGCAGTTGGCTGCTCGGCGCCCCCGACGTCCTGCTGCCGGCCGGGCACCCGGCGCTGGCCGAGTCCGACGGGCTCGGCGCCCGCGGGCTGCGGGTGCTGCTCCTCGGCCGCTCACCCGTGCCGCTGGACGACCCCGACCCGGCGGCCGGGCTGGAGCCGCTCGCCCTGGTGGTGCTCCGGCAGCGGCTGCGCGCGGACGCCGCCGACACCCTGCGCTACTTCGAGCGGCAGCGGGTCCGGGCCAAGGTGATCTCCGGCGACGCCGCGGTGGCGGTCGGCGCGGTCGCCGGCCACCTCGGCCTGCCCGGCGCCGACCGGCCGGTGGACGCCCGCACCCTCCCGCACGACGACCAGGCCGCGTTCGCCGACGCCGCCGACGTGGCGTCCGTCTTCGGGCGGGTCACCCCGCAGCAGAAGCGCGACCTGGTCGGCGCGCTGCAGTCCCGCGGGCACACCGTGGCGATGACCGGCGACGGCGTCAACGACGTGCTGGCGCTGAAGGACGCCGACATCGGCGTCGCCATGGGCACCGGCAGCGACGCCACCCGCGCGGTCGCCCAGATCGTGCTGCTCGACGACTCCTTCGCCACCCTGCCCTCGGTGGTCGCCGAGGGCCGCCGGGTGATCGGCAACATCGAGCGGGTGGCCACCCTCTTCCTGGTGAAGACCGTCTACTCGGTACTGCTCGCCCTGCTGGTCGTCTTCACCCACGTGCCGTACCCGTTCCTGCCCCGGCACTCCACCGTGCTCTCCACCCTCACCATCGGCGTGCCGGCCTTCTTCCTCGCGCTGGCGCCCAACAACGAGCGGGCCAGGACGGGCTTCGTCCGGCGGGTGCTGCGGTTCGCCGTCCCCGGCGGGGTGATCGCCGGCGCCGCCACCTTCACCTCGTACATGCTCGCCCGGGCCGACGACGGCACCGACCTGAAGGCGGACACCAGCGTGGCGACGCTGACGCTCTTCCTGGTGGCGATGTGGGTGCTGGCGATCGTCGCCCGGCCGTACTCCTGGTGGCGGATCCTGCTGATCGCGGCGATGGGCGGGGCGTTCGCGCTGGTGCTGACGGTGCCCTGGCTCTCCGACTTCTTCCAGCTCGAACTGGCCGGTGTCCGCGACCCCTGGACCGGGGTCCTGATCGCCGGGATCGCGGGCGTGCTGCTGGAGATCAGCTGGCGGGTGATCGTGCTCCGCTCCGAGCCCGCCGAGAACGGCGTGGACTGAGGCCCGTCCGGGCCGGCCGGGACCCGCGGGCGCGGGCCCCGGCACGGGGCGCGGTCAGGACTCGTAGTCGCGGGCGTTCAGCAGCTCGTAGGCGCGGTCCGGCTCGGCCAGCGCGGCGAGGACCTCGAACCGGCGGTGCCACTGGCCGACCGACCAGGCGAGGCCGGCCGCCAGGCCCTCCGGGGTGGCCGCGTGCAGCAGGCCCGGCACCGGCGGCACCTCGAACTCGTCGTCCTCGTCGCCCGCCTCGGCGTCCTCCGGGGCGTACGGCACCTCCGGCGTGCCGGCGGCCGCGTCCCAGCGCCAGTCGACGTGCGCCTCCCCGCCGTCCGGGCCGACCACCAGCAGCTCCTCGTGCTCCTCGTAGGCGGTCGGGCAGCCCGGCAGCAGCTCGCGGACCACGGCCGGCACCCGGTGCAGCACGCCGTCGGAGAGCACCCGGCCGCCCGCCACCTCGCTGGCCAGCGACACGTTCAGCCGCTCGGCGAGGGCCGCGGCCAGCTCCGGGGCGACCGGCAGCACCGGGTGGTCGTGCAGCAGCTCGACCAGGTCCGGCGCGTCGGCGACGACCGCCTGCGCGGCGTCCACGACCACCGTGGTGTCGGGGCGGCGGCCGGTCTCCGGATCCAGCGGGGCGAGCGCCCGGACGACGTCCAGCGGCTCGACCCGCCCGGCCGGCAGCGCGGCGAGCTGGGTGTGGATGCCGTGCAGCTGGCGGTGGGTCACGTCGGAGGCGTCGTCCACCAGGCGGTCGAGCAGCTCCTCCGGGCCGTGCGGCTCGGCGAGCAGCGCGGCCAGCGTGGTGCGCACCCCGAGGGCGTGCAGGAACTGCTCGTCCAGGTCGGTGCGGGCCTCGTCGTACAGGCCGCGCAGCAGCGGGTCGGCGCCGGCCGCGCGCAGGCCGGCGGGCTCCCGGCCGTCCAGCACCGGGTGGTCGCGCAGCCACCACGCCGTGTACGGCGGCAGGTCGACGTAGCGGCCGTCCGGCAGCAGGGTGCGCACCGGGTTCACCACGGCGTCCCGGTACGGCGGGCGGGCGAGCACCTTCAGCGCCTGCGGCCAGGCCGCGTCGTCGACCAGGTCGAGGTCGCGGACGGCGAGCAGCTCGGCGGCGACCGGCGGCACGCCGATCTCCCCGCTGTCGTCGGCGTGCAGCGCCTCCAGGGTGTCCTCGCACCACTCGGCGAGGCCGTCCGGGGCCTCGTCGACCAGGCCCGTGGGGGAGCCGCCGGCGGCCCGGTCGGCGGGCACCGTCGGGTCGAGCCGCTCCAGGTCGTCCGGGTCGAGCACCACGTCCTCGGCGCGGACCAGCACGAAGCCGGCCAGTGCACCGGCGGCGGCCAGCACGTCCGGGCCCCAGCGCTCCAGCAGGTCGTCGTCGACGTAGGCGGCGTCGCCCTCCCGGGCCAGGTCGGCGAACGGGGAGTCCGGGATGATCAGCTCGCCGGCCCGGGTCAGCTCGCCCTCGTCGTCCGGGAGCGCCAGGCGGGCCAGCCACGGGTGGTCGCCCGGGCCGGCCTCGGCGGCCTTCACCAGTGCGAGCACCGCGTCGGCCAGGTCGACCGCGGCGTCGAAGTCGTCCTCGCCGACCTCCAGCGAGCGGGCGACGGCGGCCCGCACCTCCGGGGTGTCCAGCACGCCGGCCGGGGTCGCCGTCACGGCGCCGAGCTTGGCCAGCAGCGGGTGGGCGGCCTCCGGGTGGGCGAGCCGCAGGTCGAGCAGGCCGAGCGCCTCGGCCAGCGAGTCGGGGTACCCCTCGTAGCCGGCCCAGTCCGCCGGGTCGGAGGGCAGCAGGACCCGGCGCGGGCCGGTCACCGTCCGGCCGTCGGCCAGCGGAACCGGCAGGGCGCCCAGCGCCTCCGGGTCGGCCCCGGCCAGCGCCGCGTACAGGTTGCGCCACCAGGCGGGCTCCCGGTCCAGGCCGCCGAGCTGGTCGACCACCTCGGCCAGCGGCACCCGGCGGACGTCCAGCGCCCGCAGCTCGGGGCGGCGCTCCAGGCCGGCCGGCAGCAGGCCGGGGAAGATCGGCGCCAGCGCGGACACCACCGAGCCGTCCGCGCCCTCCAGCAGCGTCGCGTCGCGCGGCCGCAGCGCCGGAGTGCCCTCCTCGACCGGGCCCGGGTGCGGCAGGAACGGCGTGCCGGGCAGCCGGTCCAGGATCGCCGCGCGCAGCGCGTTGTCCAGCGCGCCGTGGCCGAGGCGGCCGGGCACCAGGGAGAGCGAGCCGAGGTCCGCCCCGCGGGCCCTCAGCAGCTCGGCGTAGGCGTCCGCGGCGCGTTCGGTGAGGAAGTCGGTGAGCGGGCCGGGGGCGACGTGGCGGCGGGTGGAGTCCAGCGGGTAGCCGGCGATCAGCAGCGCGGGCACGCCGAGCGGCTCGTCGCTGGGCGTCGGCGCGTGCACCACCGCGGTGGTCCGCAGCGGCTGCGGCACGCCGGTGTCGGAGACCGGCACCGCCCAGACCACCGACCAGTACGGGCGGGCGCGCTCCTCGGTCGTCCGGTCGGCCAGCAGCGGGGCGGCGACGGTGCCCTCGGCGCCGACCGTCTGCCAGACGGTGGCCCGGTCCCCGTCGGTGATGGTGACGGTGGTGATGCCGTCCGGACGCGGGGCGTCCGCGGACCGGGTCAGCGTGCGGACGCCCTCCGGCGTCTCCACCACGATCTCGGCGAGGCCTGGCAGGGTCAGCAGCAGCGCGTCGTCGATCTCGGCGAGCAGACGGCGGGTCAGGTCCTCGGCGGCGGCGTCCCGCAGCGGCAGCACCACCACCGTGTCGTAGCCGTCCGGGGCGGACCCCTCGGCGGGGAACGGCAGGCGCAGCAGCGGGACGTGGCCCTCGCGGCGGCGCAGCTCCTCGGCGAGCTGCGGGCGGGCGCCGACCAGCGCGGAGGCCTCGGACAGCGACCAGCGGACGGACCCGTGCGTGGACAGCACCGCGGGCTCGTCGGCGACCGCCAGCACGGCCGAGAAGCCGACGCCGAAGCGGCCGACGGTGGGGACGTCCTCGGGGCGCTTGGCCGAGGCGCGGAGGGTGGAGAGCGACTCCACCGCGGTGGCGTCCAGCGGGGCGCCGGTGTTGGCGGCGGCCAGCACGCCGTCGCGGAGGATCAGCCGCAGCCGGCCCGGGGCGGTGCCGTTGCGGGCGGCGGCGTCGGCGGCGTTCTGGGCGAGCTCGACGATCAGGCGGTCGCGGTAGCCGCCGAGGGCGAGTTCCTCCTCGGCGTTGGCGTCCTCCCGGAAGCGTGCGGGCGCGGCCGTCCACGCGTCCAGGACGCGGTGGCGCAGGCCAGCCGTGTCGAAGACGTCCGCCGCCTGCCCGTCCGTACCGCCGATGATCCGAGGCTCCACTGGCCCTGCCGCCTTCCGCCGTCCGCACCCTGCGTACGTCCGCATTCTCCCCTGCCGGACGGACAGTTCCGACCGCAGGGGACGGCGCACGCGGGGCGGGTGCCCGCTCCGTCAGGAGTGGCCGAGCTCCTCGGCGGGGGCGTCGGGCTCGACGGAGCCGCCGGTGCGGTCGGGGTGGAGGGTGAGCGGCTCGACGACGGTCTCGTCGAGGATCAGCTCGGAGGGGGTGGGCGGGGCGGGCAGCACCGCGGCCTCGGAGTGGCCGCCGCAGCCGTACCCGAAGGCGACGACCTGGCCGTCGGCGGGGCCGAACTCGTTGCCGCACACGCCGAACGCCTGGCCGAGCGAGCCGCCGATCGGGATCAGGAAGCCGCAGGTGTCGCAGTTGGCCGGGGCGGCCTGCGCCATCGGCGTCTGCGGGCCGAAGGCGGAGTCCCAGCGTTCCGCGGCGAGGTGCAGGCCGAGCCGGGAGAGCACCCGGGGCCGGGCGAGGCCGAGCTCCTCGGCGACGGCGCCGATCCGGGCACGGGCCGGGGCGGGCTGGACGTGCGGATCGGTGAGGACGACGTCCTCCTCCGCGGCCTCGCTCATCGCGGAGTTGGGGGCGGGCTCGTCCTCGCCGCTCCAGCCGGGCTCCAGCCGGAGGTCGTCGGCGCCGGTGGGCAGCAGGTCGCCGGGGCCCATGTCGCCGGGGCGCAGGCGCTCGCTCCACGGCACCCACTGCGGGGCGAGGACGGCGTCGTCGCCGGGCAGCAGGACGACCTCGTCGAGGGTGACGTTCTTGGCGCGCGGTGCACGGGCCACGGTGACCGCCCAGTGCCAGCCGCGGTAGGCGGCGTCGAGGCACTCGAAGGTGTGGGTGACCACGCGGTCGGCCTCGGCGCGGACGCCGAGGTGGGCGCCGACGGTCTCCGGTCCGACCATCTCGACGGCGGCCTGGCGGGCGAGTTCGACGGCTTCGGCACAGAGCCGGTCGGGGGTACGGCTTCGCATCGCAGCGCTCACGGCGTCGATTCTCTCCCAGTCCTGTTGTCCGGCGGCGGTCCCGCGCACGGCCGGGGCCGTCCGGGGGCGGTGCCCCGCCCGCCGAAGCTGTACGAGGGGCACTTCTTATTCTGCGCGACCCGGGTCCGTCCCCGGCACCGGCCGCGCCGCCCCGCCCGGTCCGTCCCAACCCCGTGCGCGTAGTGCAGGCTACCCGCCGGTCGGCGTCCGGGCACAGTCCGGGGCCGCGCGCGGCGCTCCGCGGAAGCCGCACCGGGTCAACAGTCGTACGGTCGCTGATTCTCGGGCAGGATGGCGTATGTGGCGGACGAGACCCCCTCGCAGCACGGCGTGGACGCTCCGCAGCCGGAGGGTCCCTCGGGGGTGAGGGCTGTGCCGCCGCAGGATCCGGACACCGGTGCCGGAGCTGCCGGGGAGCAGACGCCGCCGAAGGCCGGCAGACCGAAGAACGCACTGGTCAGGGGAGCTTCCGCGGCGGGTGTGCGGACCGGCCGGATGGTGCACGGCACCGGCCGGCGGATCCGGCGGGCGACGTCGGCGGAGGGCGCCGGCGAGTCGGGGCTGGCGAAGCTGATCGAGCTGCACGCGCTGAACTCCTTCGGCGACATGCTCATCACCGTCGCGCTGGCCTCCACCATCTTCTTCTCGGTGCCGACCGGCGAGGCCCGCGGCCGGGTGGCGCTCTACCTGCTGATCACCATGGCGCCGTTCGCGCTGCTGGCACCGGTGATCGGTCCGCTGCTGGACAAGCTGCCGCACGGCCGCCGTTCGGCGATGGCGATGTCGATGCTGGCCCGGGCGATCCTGGCCTGGACGATGGCCGGGTCGATCGCCGGAGGGGGGATCGCCCTCTATCCCGAAGCGCTGGGCGTGCTGGTCGCCTCGAAGTCGTACGGGGTGGTGCGCAGCGTGGTGGTGCCGCGGCTGCTGCCGCCGCAGTTGTCGCTGGTGAAGGCGAACTCCCGGGTGACGCTGGCCGGCCTGCTGGCGACGATGGTCGCGGCCGGGGTGGGCGGGCTGCTGCACCTGGCCGGTCCGGGGTGGCCGCTGCGCGGCGCGTTCCTGGTCTTCGTGATCGGCACGCTGATGGCGTTTCACCTGCCGCACAAGGTGGACTCGGCCAAGGGCGAGCAGCGTGCGGTGATGCACGCCGAGGGGCACGGCGCCCGGTCGTCGAAGGCGATCCTGCGGACGGTCGGCCCGTCGGTGATCCTGGCGCTGCGGGCGGTGTCCTCGCTGCGGTGGCTGGTGGGCTTCCTGGTGATGTTCCTGGCGTTCCTGGTCCGCAAGGAGCCGGTGAGCGGGGTGCCGGAGACGGCGGCGCTGGGCATCGTGGCCGCGTCGGCGGGGGTGGGCAACGCGCTGGGGTCGGTGTTCGGCTCCTGGCTGAAGACCCGTGGCTCGGAGGCGACGGTCGCCGCGATGCTGCTGCTGGCGGCGCTGGCCTCGGCCGCGGCGGCGATCTGGTACAGCCTGCTGACGATCGCCGTGGTGGCGGCGGCCTCGGGCATGGCGGCCTCGCTGGGGAAGCTGGCGCTGGACGCGGTGATCCAGCGGGACGTGCCGGAGGCGGTGCGGACGTCCGCCTTCGCGCGGTCGGAGACGCTCCTTCAGCTGTGCTGGGTCGCGGGCGGCGTGGTCGGCATCTCGCTGCCGCTGAACGCGACGCTGGGCCTGGCGCTGGCGGCGGCGGTGATGACGGTGATGCTGCTGTGGACGCTGCGCTCGCTGTTCAAGGTGGGGTTGCGCGGGACGGCCACTCGGCCACGGGTGGCATAGCCGCGGCGACTCGGCCACCCCCGCGTCGCGTGATCGCGAAAGCCCGGTAGCCTCTTGCCCATGAGCCTCAGCACCCGTGCAATCGCCGCCATCGGCGCCGTGGTCGTGATCGGCGCCGGCACGGTCGGCATCTCCATCGCGCACGCTGCCGACCAGGGCAAGCCCGACGAGCACGTCGTGACCCTGACGGTCGGCCGTTCGTCGATCACCTCGGCGCCGTTCTGCTACAACGACGGCAAGGCGCTGCCGCAGGACGTCCTCGCCAAGTGCCAGGTGGACGCGAAGAAGGCCCGCGAGGCCAACACGCTGCCGTCGACCGACGTGCAGGCCAGCGACCGGATCGGCGTGGGTGTGCCGCCGTCCGTCGCGGACCGCGGCTGGTTCGCCTTCACCGACGGCGGCGCCCAGGGCCAGACCCCGCTCGCGCAGGACACCCGCGGCACCACCTGGTCCGGCTCGGTGGCGGCCTCGCAGGTGCTGAACTCCTCGGGCACCACCACCGTGACGGTCGTCGAGGCCGACCAGAAGACCCAGGAGATCCTGGGCATCTGGTACTTCGACATGAAGACCCAGGACTGACCCTCCGGCGATGAGCCCCAGGTACGACGACGAGCAGTCCGGCCGCCCGGCCGGGCTGCTCGTCGTCGTCGCCGTGCAGGCCGAGGCCGACGCGGTGCTGCGCGGGCTCGCACGCGCCGGGGCGCCGGGCGTGCCGGTCGAGGTGCTGGCCGGCGGGGTCGGCCCGGCCGCGGCGGCCGCGGCGACGGCGGCGGCCCTGGCCACCGGCCGGTTCCGGCTGGTGGTGTCGGCCGGCATCGCGGGCGGCTTCGCCCCGCACGCGCCGGTCGGCGCGACGGTGGTCGCCTCGGAGATCCTGGCGGCCGACCTCGGCGCCGAGACCCCGGAGGGCTTCCGGGACGTCACCGAGCTGGGCTTCGGCAGCGTGCGGCACCGGCCCGCACCGGGCGCGGTCGCCCTGGCGGCGAAGGCCCTGGACGCCGTGACGGGCCCGGTGCTCACCGTCTCCACGGTGACCGGCAGCGCGGAGCGGGCCGCCGCGCTGGCGGCCCGTCATCCCGGTGCGGCCGCGGAGGCGATGGAGGGCTTCGGCGTGGCCGAGGCCGCCGCCCGGTCCGGCCTGCCCGTCCTGGAGATCAGGACCGTGTCCAACCCCGTCGGCCCGCGCGACCGCGCCGCCTGGCGGATCGGCGAGGCGCTCGGGGCCCTGGAGCGGGCCTTCGCGGCGCTGCCGTACCCCGAACTGCTCCAGGAGGCCGCTGATGGCTGAGCCGCTGCGGGTCGCGTACTCGCCGTGCCCCAACGACACCTTCGTCTTCCACGCCTGGGCGCACGGCCTGGTGCCCGGCGCCGACGCGCCCGAAGTGCTGTTCGCCGACATCGACGTCACCAACGGCATGGCCGAGCGCGGCGAGCTCGACCTGCTGAAGATCAGCTACGGGCAGCTGCCCTGGGTGCTGGAGGAGTACGCGCTGCTGCCCTGCGGCGGGGCGCTGGGGCGCGGCTGCGGCCCGCTGGTGCTGACCCGGGAGCCGGACGCCGACCTGACGGGCGGCACGGTGGCGGTGCCGAGCGAGCGCTCGACGGCCTACCTGCTGTTCCGGCTCTGGGCCGCGAAGGCCGTGCCCGGCGGCTTCGGGAGGATCGTCGTGATGCCCTTCCACGAGATCATGCCCGCGGTGCGGGACGGCCGGGTGGACGCCGGACTGGTGATCCACGAGGCCCGCTTCACGTACGGGCGGTACGGGCTGCACCGCCTCGCCGACATGGGCGAGGCCTGGGAGCGGGAGACCGGGCTGCCGATCCCGCTCGGCGCGATCGTGGCCCGGCGCTCGCTCGGCGCCGACCGGCTGAAGGAGCTCGCCGACACCCTGCGCGCCTCGGTGCGGGCCGCCTGGGACGCCCCGGAGGACTCCCGGGCGTACGTGCTGGAGCACGCGCAGGAGATGGACCCGGCGGTGGCCGACCAGCACATCGGCCTCTACGTCAACGCGTTCACCGAGGACCTCGGCGCGGAGGGGTATGCGGCGGTCGAGACGCTGCTCACCCGGGCCGCCGCGGAGGGGCTGGTGCCCTCGGTCGACCCGGGTGCGCTGCGCTTCTGAGGTCCTGACGCCCTGGTGCGGGCGGTCCGGTCAGACGTCGAACTGGTCCGCGACCGCCCGCAGCAGCACGGCGAGCTTCTGGCCGGCCGGCTTGGCCGGGTAGCGGCCGCGCTGCAGGCCCGGCAGGACGGCGTCCAGCGTGGTGATCAGGTCCTGCACGATCGGCGCCATGTCGTCGGGGCTGCGGCGCTGGGCGGCGGCGACCGACGGCAGGGCGTCGAGCAGCGTGACGCCCATCGCCTGGTCGCCGCGGTGGCCCGCGACGATCCCGAACTCGACGCGCTGGCCCGGCCTCAGCGTGGTGACCCCGGCGGGCAGCGCCTTGGTGTGGACGAAGACGTCGCCCCCGTCGTCGCGCGACAGGAAGCCGAATCCCTTCGTCTCGTTGAACCACTTGACCTGGCCGGTGGGCATCTCGAACTGTCCTCGTTGTGAGTGTGGGCGGGACCGGCGGTGGCCGGATCCCGTCGGGTGGACGGCGAGCCGACCACCCTACGCGGGCGGTCGGCGACGCTCAGCGGATTAATGATCCCTCAGCCGCTCACTCCCGAGCGGCACGTCCGGACGGGGGCACGGCCCGGCAGGGACGCGGCGCGGCGCGATCCACAGGCAGACACCCCCCGGAGACGAAGCGGGGTGATCGACCACCCCGTGCGATGGCTGCATACCCGGCCGGGCCCGCGGTCGAAACTTTGGGTCCCCGGGGAACTGCGGGCAGTGACGGAGAGCACGTGGCAGGGGGTCCGCACCGCGGCCGGAGGACGGCCGACACGGCCTAGGCTGGCGGGCATGGCTCTCACCGTCGGCTTCGACCTCGACATGACGCTGCTGGACACCCGGCCCGGGATCAAGGCCACCTACGACGCGCTCGCCGCCGAGACCGGCACCTGGATCGACAGCGAGCTGGCGGTCAGCCGGCTCGGGCCGCCGCTGCTGCACGAGCTCGCCAACTGGTTCCCGGCCGAGCGGCTGGACGCGGTCGCCGACCGCTACCGAGAGATGTACCGGGAGCACGCCGTGGCCGCGACCCTGGTGCTGCCCGGCGCCCGGGAGGCGGTCGCCGCCGTCCGGGCCCGCGGCGGCCGGGTCGCGGTGATCACCGGCAAGTACGAGCGGAACGCGCGGCTGCACCTGGAGCACTCCGGTCTGGAGGCGGACGTCCTGGTCGGCGACCTGTGGGCGGAGACCAAGGGCGACGCGCTGCGCGAGCACGGCGCCGGCATCTACGTGGGCGACCACCTCGGCGACATCGTCGGCGCCCGGGCGGCGGGCGCCGTCGCGGTCGCGGTGGCCACCGGGCCGTGCACCGCCGAGGAGCTCCGCGCGGCCGGCGCGGACGCCGTCCTAGACGACCTCACGGCCTTCCCGGCCTGGCTGGCGGACGCCCTGTAGGGACGGCGGCCACGGGGCGCCCGGCCGACGGGTCCGGGGGCGCGGAACTGCTCCCACGTGCCCGTGAGGCACCCGTGAGCCCTTGAGCACGGGCCCCGGCCGCGTCGGCCCCCGCCGCGTCAGTCCCGGCCCCCGCCGCGTCAGTCCCGGGCGCGACGGCGTTCGGCGCGGGCGGTGGCGAGCAGGCCGGCCAGCGACAGCAGGAAGCCGAGCGGCATCAGCATGCAGATCCAGTAGGCCGCGGTGGGCAGCCTGGTCAGGTCGAAGAACAGCGGGACGAAGGTGACCAGGGTCGCCACCGCGCCGACGGCGAACACGATCGCCCCGGCGCGGACCAGGGCGTCGCCACGGTCGGCGGTCTGCTTGCTCACAGCGGGCTCCTCACAGCACGGACCCCATCAGTCTCCCAGCACTCCGCCCCCCGCCGTTCGGCGGGGGACGATTCACCCTGCGCGCCGAGTCCTCCCAGGAATCTCCCAGCGATCCTTGACACTGAGACCGGAATCGGGGCTTACGGGGGAGCGGAGAATGGGACTCACCAGCCACAAAGTGCTGGCGCTGTCCGCACTGGTGGCGGTGGCGGCGATCGCGGGCACGGTCTGGCTCTGGCCACGGCTGGCCGAGCGGACGTGGGCTGCCGTACTGGGGCGGATCGGCACCATCGTCGGCACGCAGCTGGCGGTGATGTGCACCCTCGGCCTGCTGGCCAACAACTACTTCGCCTTCTACAGCAGCTGGGACGACCTGCTGGGCACCGGTGACCAGGGCCCGGTGACGATCCAGAACCGGCTGGACGGACGGGCGCACGGGGTGCAGCGGCTGTCCGCGGAGAACGTCCGCGGCACCAACACCGTCGGCCGGGACGCGGCGCAGGTCGGCAAACTGGAGCGGATCCGCATCCCCGGCGCCTCCACCGGCCTGGCCACCGACGGCTACGTGTACCTGCCGCCGCAGTACTTCCAGCCGGAGTACAAGGACAAGCGCTTCCCCGCCGCGATCGCCATCACCGGCTTCCCCGGCGACGCCAAGAACCTGATCACCAAGCTGAACTACCCCGGCACCGAGCTGCAGCTGATCCGCGAGGGCAGGATGAAGCCGACGGTGCTGGTGCTGATGCGGCCCTCACCGGCGATGCCGCGGGACACCGAGTGCGAGGACGTGCCGGGCGGTCCGAAGGCGGCGACCTACTTCACCGCCGACGTGCCCGCCGCGATCCGGGCCGCCTACCGGGTGGCCGACGGCCCCGGCAGCTTCGGTGCGATCGGCAACTCCACCGGCGGCTACTGCGCCCTCAAGCTGGCGCTGCGCAGCCCGGACGTGTTCTCCGCCGCGGTCTCCCTCTCCGGGTACTACAAGGCGGCCGAGGACGCCACGACCGGGGACCTCTTCGGCGGCGACGCCCACCGCCGCGAGGACGCCGACCTGACCTGGCGGCTCACCCACCGGCCCCGGCCTGCGGTCTCGCTGCTCGTCGGCGGCAGCCGCGAGGGCGACGGCGACTACTACGACAGCACCGAGAAGTTCGTCGCCGCCGCCAAGGGCGGGCAGACGAAGGTCTCCTCGATCACCCTGGCCACCGGCGGCCACAACTTCAACACCTGGTCGCGCATGCTCCCCGCCTCGCTGGGCTGGCTGGGCGAACACCTCACCGACCCGCGCTGATCCCGGCCGCGGCTGGGTGACGGCTCCTCAGAAGGATCGGGCATTCCGTTCATAATCGGACGCACATGCCCGACCTCCGGGAGGTCCCGATGCCCCACCGGCCGACCCGCCGGGCGGTCCTGACCGCGATCGCCGCGAGCGTCGGCACCGCCGTGGCCGGGTGCACCCGGCCCGCCGTCCGCGGTGCCGCCCCCGCCGCGTCCGGCGCCGAGGGCTCGGCGACCGGCAGCCCCGTCCCGCGGCCCACCCCGAGCACCACGGTGACCACCGCGACCGGGCCGGTCACCGTACCGGGCGGCCCGATCCGCGTGGTGGTGCTCGGCACCCCCGAGCTGGACTCGGCGATGACCCTCGGCATCACCCCGGTCGGCGCCACCCGCTCCGCGCTCGACCAGGGCCTGCCGGACTACTGGCCGGCCTCCCGCCTCGGCGGCATCGCCTACGTCGGCGACACCGGCAGCCCCGACCCGGAGCGGATCCGCGCGGTCGAGCCGCAGGTCGTCCTCGGCAGCCAGGCCCGGGACGGCGCCCGGCTGGCCGAGCTGCAGCGGATCGCCCCGACCGTGTTCAGCCGCGCGCCCGGCCCGCCCTGGAAGGACAACTTCCAGCTGCACGCCCAGACGCTGGGCCGCCGGGAGCAGGCCGCCGCCGTCACCGCCGAGTACCGCCGGCACACCGAGCGCGCCACCAGGGCGATCCGGGACGCCGGGTCGGGCGGCCGCCGGATCAGCGTGCTGCGCTTCGTCGAGGGCCCACCGCCGGGCATCCGCACCTACGGGCGGCAGAGCTGGCTCGGCAGCGTCCTCGCCGACGTCGGCCTCGGGCGCCCCGACGCGCAGAACACCGACCAGGACGAGATCGACCTACCGCTCGACCAGCTCGCCCGCGCCGACGCCGACTTCCTCTTCTACGCCACCTACGGCGACCCGGAGCGGGCCGGGACGACGGCGGTGCTGCGCAGCCCGGCCTGGCTCGCGCTGGGCGCCGTCCGGGCGCACCGGGCCTTCCCGGTGGAGGACGGGCTGTGGTTCCAGGGCGTCGGCTACACCGGGGCCAACCTGGTGCTCGGCGAGCTGCAGCGCTTCCTCGGCGGCTGAGCGCCGCGGCGGCCGGTCAGCCGGCCGCCTTGCGGCGGCGCAGCGTCACCACGAGGAGGGCGGCCGCGGTGATCACGGCGGCGGCCCGGAGCACGTCGGGGGCGGCCGTCCAGACCGCGTGGTTCATCGCCGCGCCCTCGGCGAGCGGCTGCCCCCAGCGGCCCTTGGTGCGGCCCCAGTACCAGACCGCGGAGCCGAACATGGTGGCCAGCGGGATGCCGAGCACCACGGTCTTGCGGGCGAGGTCGGAGAACTGCCGGGAGAGGTAGGCGGCGCCCCAGCCGAGCAGCATCGCCAGCAGCTGCCCGGTCGCGGCGCCGGCCAGCAGGGCGGCCGCGGCGAACAGCAGCAGCGGGGAGGGGCGGCGGCCGGCGAGCAGGCCGTCCTTCCCGGCCGGGTCCGCCTTCGGGGCGGCGCCGGCGGCGGGGTCCGCGCCTCCGGCTCCCCCGGCGTCCCCGGCGTCCTTGCGGCCGCGGCCCTTGCGGAGCCTGACCCGGGCCGGGGCGGCGGGTGCCTCCGGTGCCGGGGCGACGGCCGCCGCCGCGGCCTCGGCCTCGGCGCGCGGGGCGGGGAGGTCGGCCGTCCGATGGCCGAGCAGGTCGACGCCGTCCGGGTACTGCACCACCTCCCAGCCGGGGAGGTTGAGCCCGCCGCCGGGGCCGCCGGGGAGCAGGCCGTCCGCGGGGCCGGCCGGTGCGGCCCGCGGCGGCTCCGCGGCGGGCGTGCCGTCGGCGGCGTAGACGCTCTGCTCGTCGGCCGGGCCCGCGGTCGCGGCCGGGGTGTCGTCGGCGGCCGGACGCGGCGGGCCGATCACCCGCCACGGCTGCTCGGACCGCCACCATTCGCCGCCGGCCCGGCGGCCGCCCCCGCCGCCCCGTCCGGCGCCGTCCGCCGTTCCGTCCGTCCCGCCGTCCGCCCCGACGTCCGCCATGTCCCGCACCCCACTCGCTCACCGGCCCGCCCACCGCTGACGGTACCGACTGGCGGGCCGCGCGGGCGAGAGGCGCCGCCGTCGCCGGACACCGGCCGCCCGCCGTCGTGCTCCGGCCCTCCCCGGACCGGGCGCCGTTCGGCACTGGGCCCGGGTGAGGAGGGCGGACTAGTCTGGGTCGGATGACCACCCAGCAGAGCGGACCGTCCCGCGCCCGGGCCGCCGCCGCACCCCGCACGCTCGCCGAGGAGCTCCGCGCCAGCAGCGACGAGGCCCTCTCCGGGCTGCTGCGCGCACGGCCCGACCTGCTGAACCCGGTGCCCGGGGACCTGACCCAGCTCTCCGCGCGGCTCTCCAGCCGGGCCTCGGCGCTGCGCGCGCTGGAACGCCTCGACCGGTTCACCCTGCAGGTCGCCGAGGCGCTCGCCGCCGCACCGGACGCCACCGGCGACACCGTCGTCCGCAACCTGCTGGCCGGCCCGGCCCGGGTGAAGCCGCACCCCGGCGCCGATCCGGTGGACCGCGCCGCCGTCACCGCCGCCCTGCCCGGGGCGCTGGAGACGCTCCGGGCCCGGGCGCTGCTGTGGGGGCCCGACTCGGCGCTGCGCCTGGTGCTGGCCGTCCGGGAGGCCCTGGCGCCGAGCGCGGCCAACCCGGGCCGGACGGGGCTCGGCCCGACGGTGTCGGAGGCCACCGTCGGCATGTCGCCGGCCCGGCTGCAGGAGCTGCTGGCCGGGGCCGGGCTGCCGGCCACGCCCGACCCGGTGACCGCGGTGGCCGCCCTGGCCGGGCTGTTCGCCGACCGCAAGCGCTGCGCGGCGCTGCTGGAGCAGGCGCCGCCGCCCGCGCTCGCCCTGCTGGACCGGCTGGTCTGGGGCCCGCCGACCGGCACCCTGCCGGACGCGGCCCGCCCGGTCACCGCCGAGCAGGCGCACACCCCGCTGGAGTGGCTGCTCGCCCGCGGCATGCTGCTGCCGTCCGGCCCCGGCTCGGTGGTGCTGCCCCGCGAGCTCGCCCTGCACCTGCGCGGCGGGCGCAGCCACCGCGCGGTGGAGCCGGCGCCGCCGGTCGTGGAGTCCGCCGCCGACCGGGACCCGGCCACGGTGGAGGCGACCGCGGCCGGGCAGGCGTACACCGCGGTGCGGACCGTCGAGGAGCTGTTGGAGGGCTGGGGGCTGCAGCCGCCGCCCACCCTGCGGGCCGGCGGGCTCGGTGTCCGCGACCTCAAGCGGACCGCGCTCGCCCTGGACTGCTCGGAGCAGGTCGCCGCGTTCTGGCTGGAACTCGCCTACGGCGCCGGGCTGCTCGCCCCCGACGGCGAGGCGGACGAGCACTGGGCGCCCACCCCGGCGTACGACGGCTGGTTGCAGGACTCGGTCGCCGAGCGGTGGGAGGTGCTCGTCCGGGGCTGGACGGCCGCCACCCGGGTGGCCGGGCTGACCGGCAGCCCGGACGCCAAGGGCAGGCCGCGGGCGGCCCTCGGCCCGGAGCTCGACCGCACCCTGGCGCCGTCCGTCCGCCGGGCCGTGCTGGAGCTGCTGGCCGAACTGCCGCCGGGCGGCACGGCCGGGGCCGAGCGGCTGCTGCCGGCGCTGCGCTGGCAGCGCCCGCTGCGCGGCGGCGCCACCGGGCCGGACGGCCGCGACCTGCGCGAGCACCTCACCGACTGGACGCTGCAGGAGGCCGAGCTGCTCGGCATCACCGGCCGCGGCGCGCTGTGCGCGGCCGCCCGGGCGCTGCTGGCGGGCGGCGACCCGGCGGCCGTGCTGGACCCGCTGCTGCCGAAGCCGCTGGACCACGTGATCCTGCAGCCCGATCTGACGGCGATCGCGCCCGGGCCGCTGCTCACCCCGCTCTCCCAGGCGCTGGCGCTCTGCGCGGACATCGAGTCCAAGGGCGGGGCGACGGTGTACCGGTTCACCTCGGAATCCGTGCGGCGGGCGCTGGACGCCGGCCGCACGGCGTCCGACCTGCACGCCTTCCTCGCGCAGCACTCGCGGACCCCGGTGCCGCAGCCGCTCGACTACCTGATCGACGACGTGGCCCGACGGCACGGCGTGCTGCGGGTCGGGGCGGCCTCCTCGTACCTGCGCTGCGACGACCCGCAGCTGCTGAACGAGGTGCTGGCGGACCGCCGTGCCGCGGAGCTGCGGCTGCGGCTGCTGGCGCCGACGGTGCTGGCCGCGCAGGCACCGCCGGACACGCTGCTCGCGGTGCTCCGGGGGATGGGCTACGCGCCGGCCGCGGAGTCGGCCGAGGGCGATGTGCTGATCACCCGTCCGGACAGCCGGCGGACCCCGCCGCGCAGTGCGCCCGTGCCGGTGCCGGACGGGCCGCCGCGCCCCGACGACGCGCTGCTCGGCGCGGCGGTGAAGGCGATCAGGGCCGGCGACCGGGCGGCCACCGCCGTCCGCCGGGAGACGGTGGCCGGACCGGCCGCGCTCCTGCCGCAGTCCGGTCCGGCCCGCACCGACCTGCGGCAGCTGCCGCGCACCGCGGCCGCCGACACGCTGGCCGCGCTGCAGACCGCGGTGCTGCTCGGCGAGCGGATGTGGATCGGCTACATCAACGCCGAGGGCATCGCCTCCCAGCGGGTGGTCGACCCGGTGAAGGTGGAGGGCGGCTTCGTCACCGCGTACGACCACCACGCGGACGAGGTGCGGACCTTCGCCCTGCACCGGATCACCGGGGTGGCCGAGGTCGACGACCAGGCCTGACGGCCCGGGTCAGTGGCCCTGGGCGGCCTTGGCGTCCTGCTCGGCCTTCTGCTGCTTGGCCTGCTCCACGAAGGACTGCGGGTCGGGGATCTTGGGCTGCACCCCGGTCAGCAGTCCGGTCGCGGTGAACGCGGTGGCGCCCAGCAGGCCGCCGGGCTGGCCCATGTCGGCGACCTGGTCGAGGCCGGGCTCGGCGGCCTGCGCGGGGCTCGCGCCGAGGACGGTGGCGAAGGCCGCGCCGGAGAGGGCGAGGCCGGCGAGGAGGCGGTTCGGCTTGTTCATGCCCTGACCAACGAGGCTGCGGCCGCCCGGTCACCCGGCACCGCCCGGGTGCGGGACACTGGAAAGTCTGCGACACGACCACGGAGGGTTGCCCGCGTGAACGACGGACCGCTCATCGTCCAGAGCGACAAGACGCTTCTGCTGGAGATCGACCACCCGAGGGCGGCGGACTGCCGGCGCGTCATCGCCCCGTTCGCCGAGCTGGAGCGCGCCCCGGAGCACGTGCACACCTACCGGGTGACCCCGCTCGGCCTGTGGAACGCCCGGGCGGCCGGCCACGACGCCGAGCAGGTGGTGGACGCGCTGGTCAGCCACTCCCGCTACCCGGTGCCGCACGCCCTGCTGGTGGACATCGCCGACACCATGGCCCGCTACGGCCGGCTGCAGCTGCAGAAGCACCCGGTGCACGGCCTCGTCCTGTCCACCACCGACCGGCCGGTGCTGGAGGAGGTGCTCCGCTCCAAGAAGATCGCCCCGCTGGTCGGCACCCGGCTCGACCCGGACACCGTGGTCGTGCACCCCTCGGAGCGCGGCCAGATCAAGCAGGTGCTGCTGAAGCTCGGCTGGCCCGCCGAGGACCACGCCGGCTACGTGGACGGCGAGGCCCACCCGATCCACCTGGAGGAGGACGGCTGGCAGCTGCGCCCGTACCAGAAGCAGGCGGTCGAGGGCTTCTGGCACGGCGGCAGCGGCGTGGTGGTGCTGCCCTGCGGCGCGGGCAAGACGCTGGTCGGCGCGGCGGCGATGGCGGAGGCCAAGTCGACCACGCTGATCCTGGTGACCAACACCGTCTCGGCCCGGCAGTGGAAGCACGAGCTGGTGAAGCGCACCTCGCTGACCGAGGACGAGATCGGCGAGTACAGCGGCACCCGCAAGGAGATCCGGCCGGTCACCATCGCCACGTACCAGGTGATGACCACCCGCCGGAAGGGCGTCTACCCGCACCTGGAGCTGTTCGACGCCCGCAACTGGGGCCTGGTGGTGTACGACGAGGTGCACCTGCTGCCGGCCCCGGTGTTCAAGTTCACCGCGGACCTGCAGGCCCGCCGCCGCCTCGGCCTGACGGCGACGCTGGTGCGCGAGGACGGCCGCGAGGGCGACGTGTTCTCGCTGATCGGCCCCAAGCGCTTCGACGCGCCGTGGAAGGAGATCGAGGCGCAGGGCTACATCGCGCCCGCGGACTGCGTCGAGGTGCGGGTGACGCTCTCCGACTCGGAGCGGCTGGCGTACGCGACCGCCGAGCCGGAGGAGCGGTACCGGTTCTGCTCGACCACGGCGACCAAGCGGCGGGTGGTGGAGTCGCTGGTCCGCAAGCACGAGAAGGACCAGACGCTGATCATCGGTCAGTACATCGACCAGCTGGACGAGTTGGGCGAGGTGCTCGGCGCGCCGGTGATCAAGGGCGAGACGACCAACGCGCAGCGCGAGAAGCTGTTCGAAGCGTTCCGGAACAAGGAGATCTCCGTGCTGGTGGTCTCCAAGGTGGCGAACTTCTCGATCGACCTGCCGGAGGCCACCGTGGCCATCCAGGTGTCGGGGACGTTCGGCTCCCGCCAGGAGGAGGCGCAGCGGCTCGGCCGGGTGCTGCGGCCCAAGGCGGACGGGCACATGGCGCACTTCTACTCGGTCGTCGCCCGGGACACCGTGGACCAGGACTTCGCGGCGCACCGGCAGCGCTTCCTGGCCGAGCAGGGCTACGCGTACCGGATCGTCGACGCGGACGACGTCTGAGGCGTACGGGCCCGGCCGGCGGCCGGGCTCGGGGCCGGGCTCGGGGTCGGGCTCGGGGTCGGGCGCGCGGTCAGTAGGAGACGCCGTCGCGGCCGAGGAAGACCACCCGGGCGGCGGTGTCGAGCATGATGCCGACGTTGCGGACGGCCTTCGCCACCGGGCCGCGGTGGCGGTGGTCGTCCTGGTCGGGGCGGTCGGCGGAGCGGCGGTCTGCTGCGTGCTGTGTTCTGTTCCTCATGCTTCCACCGTAGGTTTTCGGCCATTCGGGCGCATCGGCCCGAAGTCCGTTTCCGCGGGCCTCGGACGTCGTCCTCCAGGCGTAGGGCGACCCCGAGGATCGGCGGTGGCAACCCTGAGACCGGCCTTGGGCCGGAAGTGTGCGAAATGTTTGGTGCGGCCGCCGGGAGCGGTCTATGATCGCCGGTCTGCCCCCTCCCGAACCGCGGTGCCCCGTCGTGCGGCAGCCGGGGGAGGTCCGGCCGGTCGGCAACCGGCCGGTGTTCCTCTGCCGTGAGCTACCACCATGAGTCCGCTGCCCCCGCGCCTGCGTGCGCGGGCGGGGCAGCCGGGAAGGTTCGCCGTGCACTCCCCCACCACCGACGCCGCTGCCGCCGGCACCGATCCGCTGCAGCGCGAGCGGGACCACCTGGCCTCCTCGCGCGCCGCCCTGCGCGCCATGCGCGAGGACGTCGAGTCGCTGGACCTCCGCGACGTGACCGGCACCTGGGTGTCGGCCGCCGTACTGCACAACCAGATCCAGCAGCGGATCGCCGCGCTCGCCGACCTGGCGCACACCCCGCTGTTCTTCGGCCGCCTCGACTACCTGCACGCGATCAGCGAGGAACTCGCGGAGGGCGGCACCGGCGAGCGGTTCTACATCGGCCGCCGGCACGTGCACGACGCCGACGGCGACCCGATGGTGATCGACTGGCGGGCGCCGGTCTCGCAGCCGTTCTACCGCGCCAGCCGCAAGGACCCGATGGACGTCGAGCGGCGCCGCCGGTTCGGTTACACGGCGGGCGAACTGACGGCGTACGAGGACGAGCACCTCACCGACCCGGCCGAGGGCGACACCCGCTCGGCGCTGCTCGCGGCGGAGATCGAGAAGCCGCGCGTCGGCCCGATGCGCGACATCGTCGCCACCATCCAGCCGGAGCAGGACGAGATCGTCCGCGCCGACGTCTCGGGCACGGTCTGCGTCCAGGGCGCCCCGGGCACCGGCAAGACCGCCGTCGGCCTGCACCGTGTCGCCTACCTGCTGTACGCGCACCGGGAGCGCCTCGCCCGCACCGGCACGCTGGTGATCGGCCCGAACGACTCCTTCCTGCAGTACATCGAGCAGGTGCTGCCCGCGCTCGGCGAGCTGGACGTCGCCCAGGCGACCGTGCAGCAGCTGGTCGGGCACGTGGAGGTGCGCGGCGAGGACTCCGCCGCGGCCGCCCTGGTGAAGGGCGACGCGCGGATGGCGGAGGTGCTGAAGCGGGCGGTCCGCTCGGGCATCACGCTGCCGACCGAGCCGTGCGTGGTCGTCCGCGGCGCCCGGCGCTGGCGCGTCCCGGCGTACGAACTCACCGGGATCATCGAGGAGCTGCAGGGCCGGGAGATCCGCTACGGGGCCGCCGCCGAGGCGCTGCCGCAGCGGATCGCGCACGCCGTCCTGGTGAAGATGGAGCAGTCCGGGGAGGCGCCGGACGACCGGGTGCAGGACGCGGTGGCCCGCAACACCGCGGTCAAGGCCGTGGTGAAGGCCTGCTGGCCGCCGGCCGACCCGGTGAAGCTGGTGCACCGGCTGCTCTCGGACGCCGACTTCCTCGCCCGCTGCGCGGACGGCCTGCTGACCGAGGAGGAACAGCGGACGATCCTCTGGGAGAAGCCCGCCCGTTCGCCGAGGACCGCCCGCTGGTCGGCGGCCGACGCGGTGCTCGTGGACGAGGCCACCGACCTGGTGCAGCGCACCCCCTCGCTCGGCCACGTGGTGCTCGACGAGGCGCAGGACCTCTCGCCGATGCAGTACCGCGCGGTGGGCCGGCGCTGCTCGACCGGTTCGGCGACCGTCCTCGGCGACCTCGCCCAGGGCACCACCCCGTGGGCGACCGCCGACTGGCCGGAGGCGCTGCGCCACCTCGGCAAGTCGGACGCGCACATCGAGGAGCTCACCCAGGGCTTCCGGGTGCCGGAGGAGGTCATCGCGTACGCCTCGCGGCTGCTGCCCGCCATCGCACCGGGGCTGGCGCCGGCGTCCTCGGTCCGCGAGGCGCCCGGGTCGCTGACGGTCCGTCGGGTGACCGGCGACCACGTCACGGAGGTGGTGGCGGCCTGCCGGGCCGCGCTCGGCCACGAGGGCTCGACCGGTCTGATCGCCGCGGACGCCCGGATCCCGCTGTTCGCCGAGGCGCTGGCCGAGGCCGGCCTGCCGTTCGTCGAGCCGGGTGTGGAGACCACCGCGGAGGCCCGGCTGACCCTGGTGCCGGCCTCGCTGGCCAAGGGTCTGGAGTACGACTACGTGGTGCTCGACGAGCCCGCCGAGGTGGTGGCCGGCGAGCCCGACGAGCGGACGGGGCTGCGCCGGCTGTACGTGGCGCTCACCCGGGCGGTCTCCGGACTGCAGGTGCTGCACTCGGCTCCGTTGCCGGACCGGCTGGTCTGACCGCGCGGGCACCGGACGCCCGGCACCGGGTGTCCGGCGTCGGGCGTCAGGCCTCAGGCGTCAGGCGTCAGGCGTCAGGCGTCGGCCAGGGTGCGCCAGGCGGCCACCTTGGCCGGGTCGACAGGGGTCGTCCAGCCGTCCACCCGGGCGGCGCCGCCGATGTGGAAGGCGTCGAACCCGGCCGCCTTGAGGCCCGGCACGTGGTCGGCCCGCAGGCCGCCGCCGACCAGGATCCGCTGGGTGTAGCCGGGCTCGCCGTCCTTGGCGAGCTCGCCCTCCAGGACGCCCTGGCCGGCGTCGACACCGGCCGGGGCGCCCGAGGTGAGGAAGGTGTCCAGGCCGGGCAGTGCGGAGACCGCGGCCCGGACGCCCGCCCGGTCGGCGCTGTGGTCGAGTGCGCGGTGGAAGGTCCACGGGCAGCCGGCCACGGCCTCGGCGACGGCCGCGGTGGCGGCCAGGTCGACCTCGCCCTGCGGGTCGAGGAAGCCGAAGACGAACTCCTCGGCCCCCTCGGCGCGCAGCGCTGACGTCCGGGCGAGCAGGTCGTCCAGGTCACCGGGGGTGAAGCCGTCGCGGATGCGCAGCATCACGCGCAGCGGCAGGGAGACCGCCGCCCGGATCCCGGCGAAGTCGGCCACCGACGGGGTGAGCCCGTCCGCGGCCATGTCGGTGACCAGCTCGAGCCGGTCTGCGCCGCCGGACTCGGCGGCCCGGGCGTCCTGGGCGGTCAGCGCGATGACTTCGACAATTGGTCTAGACATATGCGTACCCTGCCACATGGGGGGCCCGCCGGGCGAGCCCCCCTCCCCGTTCGCTCAGCCGACGGCCGGCGGCAGCTCCGCGGAACGGCCTCGGCGGACCAGCAGGGCGACGGACGCGGCCACGCCCGCGGCGGCGGCGAGCACCAGCTCCGACGAGCGCAGATCGCCGAACACCACGGACAGCTGCCCGAGGGTCTCGCCCGCCATCGCGGGCACCAGCGCCAGGACGACGGCGACCGGCAGGACGCGGCCGCGGGAGGCGGTCGCCAGACCGAGCGCGATCAGCGCCGCGGAGAGCAGCGGCGGCAGCAGGAACGCCTCCGGGCCGCCGTGCAGGAGGGGGCTGAACTCGGAGTACAGCTCCAGCGAGGCGGCGGCGAGGGCCGCGGCGCCGAGCATGCGGCGCACGGACGGCCGGGGCAGCAGGTCGGGCGGCGCGGCCGGCAGCAGGGCGGACCAGATCAGCGGCGGCAGCAGGGTCGCCCCCAGCCACACGACCGTGGCGGCGTCGAACCGGGGGTGGGCCGGGCTCAGCGCGTGGCCGATCCGCAGGTACGCCAGCCCGGCGACGCCGAGGACCACCGGCAGCACCAGCAACCGGGCGGCGGCCCACCGGCCGGCGAGGCCCGCGGCGGCGGCCGCGAGCTGGCCGACGGCGACGAGCAGGAACAGCCACCTGTCGTCGCCGGGCACGGGCGCCCCCCACCTGTTCTCCAGCACCAGCATCAGGAAGTCGGGGACGGCCGTCCCGATCCCCGCCGCGAGGACCAGCGGTGCGGCGGTGGCCAGTAAACGCCCGCCGGGGGCGGCCGAGGTCAGCCCGGTCCGCAGCCGCAGGCCGTACCCGGCTATGCCGGCCAGTTCGCGGGCGGCGGCGAGGCGCCCGGCGCCGGCCGTGGTGTCCGCGTAGACGGCGGCGAGTTCGGGGCCGCGCTCCGTGCGGTAGGCGGCGGGGTACAGCCGCATCGCGGCGGTGAACGGACGTGTCGTCATGCGAAGGCCACCCTGACCCTCGGGTTCGGCTTCGGGGCGGCGGCGGCCATCCGGCGCTCCGCCTCGGCCGCCACGGCGCGCAGCCGCGCGGCCTCGGCGGCCAGCACCTGCCGGCCGGCGCCGGTGAGCGCGTAGCTGCGGCGGGCCCGGCCGTCCACCACCTCCTCGCGGTCGACCTCGATCAGTCCCTGCTGGAGCAGCCGGTCGAGGGCGCCGTAGAGGGTGCCGGTGCGCATCCGGACCCGACCGCCGGAGATGGCGTCGATCTCCTGGATCAGGGCGTAGCCGTGCCGGGGCGCGTCCGCCAGCGCGGTGAGCAGGAGCAGCGTGGGCTCCTGCATGCTTCGTTCCGTCATGTCGACTACATATACCGGTCACCGACATATGGTGTCCGGCGAACCGTCGAATCCGGTCCGGAGCAGAATGGACGTCATGACCGATGCGCTGCTCGACCGTTGGAACGAACTGCTGCGCCGCTGCGGGGCGGCGGTGGACCCGGAGCCGTACGGGCGGGACCTGCTGACCCGCTGGTCGGAGCCGCAGCGCAAGTACCACACGGTGGAGCACCTGGCCGCCGTCCTCGGCCACGTGGACACGCTGGCCGAGCGGGCGCAGGACGCCGACGCGGTGCGGCTGGCCGCCTGGTTCCACGACGCGGTCTACCGCCCGGACCGCTCGGAGAACGAGGAGCGCAGCGCCCGACTGGCCGTCCGGGCACTGCGCGAGGCCGGGCTGGCCGAGGACCTGGTCGCCGAGACGGCCCGGCTGGTGCGGCTGACGGCGGGTCACGGCTGCGAGCCGGGCGACCGGAACGGCGAGGTGCTCTGCGACGCCGACCTCGCGGTCCTCGGATCCGGCCCGGAGCGGTACGCGGCCTACACGGCGGCGGTGCGCGAGGAGTACGCCTTCGTCCCCGAGGAGGCCTTCCGGGCCGGGCGGGCGGCGATCCTGCGGCAGCTGCTGGAGCTGCCCGCGCTCTACCGCACGCCCGAGGCGCTGGCCCGGTTCGACGCCGCCGCCCGGGCCAACCTCGCGGCGGAGCTCAGGAGCCTGGAGAGCTGACCTTGCGGCGGCGCAGGCCGGCCGCGGTGAGCCGGGCGACCAGCTCCTTGCTGCCGACCGGCTCGGCGCCGAGCGCGACGGCCTGCTCGTACCGGTCGGCCGGGATGTCGTAGTGGTCGCGCTCGAACCCGCGCGCGGGCACGCCGAGGCGCGCGGCGAAGTCGTGCAGTTCTTCGAGGCTGACGTCGCTCACCAGGTGCGACCAGTACCTGCCGTGGCCGGGCCAGGTCGGCGGGTCCACCAGGATCACGAGAGCTCCCCGACCGCAGCCACCACCACGCCGCGCTTGCCGCACACCCAGTGCGGGTCCGGGCCGAGTTCCGGCTCCACGCTCAGCGCGTGCAGGTCGTCGTCCTCGGCGGCGCAGGCCGCACACAGCGGCCAGCGCCCGTACGCCTCCAGCAGGGCGTCCTGGACGTCCTGGGCGACCAGCCCGAGGACGAACCCGGTGCCGTCGGGCCACTGCTCCAGCCACCACCGCCGGTGCGTCACCGCCTCCTCCACCAGGGACACCACCGTCGCGTCCGCCACGTCCCGGGCGGTCAGGTCGGCGAGGATCAGCGCACGGGCGCCGTGCAGGGCGGCTTCGATCTCAGGACTGGCCATCCGCCCATTCTCCCGCAGCTCACTTGTCGGCCGGGAAGCCCTCCGTCGCCAACGCGATCGCGAACGGTTCGGGCAGCTCGACCGGCTGCCCGAACGGCGTGCGGACACCCCGTTGGTACCGCCCCTGGTCCGGCTCGGAGAACAGGGTGACCGTGGGCCCCTCCTCGTCGAACCGGTCGACCAGCAGGAAGAGCGGGACGGGGGCGTGGCCGTACGCCCAGAGCTTCTTCGTGCGGTCGAGCCGGGCGGTGCGCTTCGAGGTGATCTCCACCGCCATCAGCAGGCCGGCCGCGTCGATCGACGCCTCCTGTGCCACCATGCGTGTCTTGTCCACCACCACCAGATCGGGCACGTACAGCTTCTCCAGCGGAACGATCTCCGTCCCCAGGGTCTGGTAGACGCCCACCTCGCGCGGCAGGCATTCGAGCAGCGCCTGGTGAACCTCACCGGCAATCACGTTGTGGCCCACGTTGGGCGGCGGCACCAAGCGGATCTCCCCCTCGTCGATCTCCGCGCGCCAGCCCTCGGGGACGTCCAGCTCCAGCCAGGTGTTCAGCAGGTAGTCCCACTGACGCCCCGGCTCGACCGACATCGCAGCCACCGCCGACCTCCTGTCTCCCGTTCGACGCTCGTGGTCGTCACCGTACGGATCGTCCGAGGTGCCCCATCCGGTCATGGGCCCAGCGTCCCACGAAGGAGTGAGCGGCGGGGGGAATGCCGCGAGGGCGGCCTCCCCGTGTGGGGAGACCGCCCTCGCGGAGCGTTCCGGGCTTGCCGATCCTCGGGAGGATCAGAAGTCCATGTCACCGCCCGGCATGCCGCCGCCGGCGGCCGCGGAGGCCTTCTCCGGCTTGTCGGCGATGACGGCCTCGGTGGTGAGGAAGAGCGCCGCGATGGAGGCGGCGTTCTGCAGCGCGGAGCGGGTGACCTTGGCCGGGTCGATGATGCCCGCGGCGATGAGGTCGACGTACTCGTTGCTGGCGGCGTTCAGGCCGTGGCCGGCGGGGAGGTTGCGCACCTTCTCCACCACGACGCCGCCCTCGAGGCCGGCGTTGGTCGCGATCTGCTTGATCGGGGCCTCGAGCGCCACGCGGACGATGTTGGCACCGGTGGCCTCGTCGCCCTCCAGCTCCAGCTTGTCGAAGGCGACACCGGCCTGCAGCAGCGCGACGCCACCACCGGCGACGATGCCCTCCTCGACGGCGGCCTTCGCGTTGCGGACGGCGTCCTCGATGCGGTGCTTGCGCTCCTTGAGCTCCACCTCGGTGGCCGCGCCGGCCTTGATGACGGCCACGCCGCCGGCCAGCTTGGCGAGGCGCTCCTGGAGCTTCTCGCGGTCGTAGTCCGAGTCGCTGTTCTCGATCTCGGCGCGGATCTGGTTCACGCGACCGGCAACCTGCTCGCTGTCGCCGCCACCGTCGACGATGGTGGTCTCGTCCTTGGTGATGACCACCTTGCGGGCGGTGCCCAGCAGGTCGAGGCCCGCGTTCTCCAGCTTGAGGCCGACCTCCTCGGAGATGACCGTGCCGCCGGTGAGGATGGCGATGTCGCCGAGCATGGCCTTGCGGCGGTCGCCGAAGCCCGGGGCCTTGACGGCGACGGACTTGAAGGTGCCGCGGATCTTGTTCACGACCAGGGTCGACAGGGCCTCGCCCTCGACGTCCTCGGCGATGATGACGAGCGGCTTGCCGCTCTGCATGACCTTCTCGAGCAGCGGGAGGAGGTCCTTGACCGAGGAGATCTTGGAGTTGGCGATGAGGATGTACGGGTCCTCGAAGCTGGTCTCCATGCGCTCCAGGTCGGTGGCGAAGTACGCGGAGATGTAGCCCTTGTCGAAGCGCATGCCCTCGGTGAGCTCGAGCTCCAGGCCGAAGGTGTTGCTCTCCTCGACGGTGATGACGCCTTCCTTGCCGACCTTGTCCATCGCCTCGGCGATGAGCTCGCCGATCTGGGTGTCGGCGGCCGAGATGGAGGCGGTGGAGGCGATCTGCTCCTTGGTCTCCACGTCCTTGGCCTGGGCGAGCAGCTGGTCGGAGACGGCCGTGACGGCCTTCTCGATGCCGCGCTTCAGGGCCATCGGGTTGGCGCCGGCGGCGACGTTGCGCAGACCCTCGCGGACGAGCGCCTGGGCGAGCACGGTGGCGGTGGTGGTGCCGTCACCCGCGACGTCGTCGGTCTTCTTGGCGACCTCCTTGACGAGCTCCGCGCCGATCTTCTCGTACGGGTCCTCGAGCTCGATCTCCTTGGCGATGGAGACACCGTCGTTGGTGATCGTGGGGGCGCCCCACTTCTTCTCAAGGACGACGTTGCGGCCCTTGGGGCCGAGCGTGACCTTGACGGCGTCGGCAAGCTGGTTCATGCCGCGCTCAAGGCCGCGGCGAGCTTCCTCATCAAAAGCGATGATCTTGGCCATCTGAAGTGGTCCTCCGGGACACGGTCGACTGCTCGGACCAGAGGTGCCCGCGACGGACGGCCCTGTGAGCGGGGGTCCTTTCCCCTACCGCTCGCCGGGGCCTCACCGACCCGGTCCGCTTGTCACTCTCAAGCTGTGAGTGCTAACGCCAATGATTAGCACTCGCCGGTGGCGAGTGCAAGCCCGTTCGCCGTGTCCCGTGGCGCGGCCGCACCGGTTCCGGACACGGCACAGGCCCGTACGACGTGTCGTACGGGCCTGTCGCGAAGAATCGCCGACCAGCTCGTGACGAGCCGAGGGCTCCGCAGGTTTCGAAGGTCAGCCCGCGGCGGCACGAACCATGTCCGCCTGCGGCCCCTTCTGCCCCTGGGAGATCTCGAACTCGACCCGCTGGCCCTCTTCGAGGGTGCGGTAGCCGTCCATCTGGATCGCGCTGTAGTGGACGAACACGTCCGCACCACCGTCGACCGCGATGAAGCCGTAGCCCTTCTCCGCGTTGAACCACTTGACGGTGCCCTGAGCCATTCCGAACTCCCCTTGTGCTGTGCTGGCCATTCACGGGTCCGCAGTCTTTGCGGGCCCAGGTCCGGTGGGCCTGCCCGAGGGAACCCCCCCTGGGCACGGCCCTGCACGCCGCAGACCACCGCCCGAGGCCCTTCCCGAGCCCGGCGGACGGGTGAATGCGTCGACCGCGGCTGAATGTATCCGGACAGGAGCCCTGTGCAACAGGCCCAACTTCGGGGAAATCGGCAGCCATGACAAGGGATATGACGGGATGAAAGCCGCAGATCTCGGCATTTCACGCCGGACATAACGGGCAGAAAACGACATATAGCCGCATGAATTCTGACACTTGCCTGACAGGTTCGTCCCCGTGCCGTCCGTGGCCCGTCTCAGCGGGCGGACGTCCCCGCGACCGGTTCCGGAGCCTTGCGCACACGATCCGACCGGCCGGGCCGGGGCGTGCAATTCCGGGTATTGGCGCTGATCAGGGCGGGCGGCGCGGAGGGGAGTACTGCCACCGCCCCGAACTCTACTCCCCGTCAGGCGGTCGAATTGCACCCGGCACGGCGAGAGCCGCCGCCGGGACCGGAACGCGATTTTCCGGTCCCGGCGGCGGCTCTCCGCGGGAAGAATGCGGGGCTCAGCAGCCGCCGGCCACCGCGGGGATGATCGACACCGTGGCGCCGTCCTTGATCGCGGTCTCCAGGCCCTCGGCGAAGCGGACGTCGTCGTCGTTCACGTAGACGTTCACGAACCGACGGAGCTTGCCGGCGTCGTCCAGGATGCGCGCGGAGATGCCGGTGTGGTTCTGCTCCAGGTCCGCGACGACGGCGGCCAGGGTGTCGCCCTCGGCGGTGACCTCGGCCGCACCGCCGGTGTAGGTGCGCAGGATGGTCGGGATGCGGACGGTGGCGCTCATGGGTGCTCCTTGGCGGAAGGGGTGGGCTGCTCAGGCGAGGCCGGCGGCGCGGAAGGACTCCAGCGTCGGGCGGATGGTGGCGGTCAGTCCGGCGTCGGCGACCGCGTCGAGGGTCTTCAGGCCGTCACCGGTGTTGATGGCGACGGTCTCCTTCGACGGGTCCAACTGCCCGGTCTCGACCAGCTTCTTGAGGACGCCGACGGTCACGCCGCCCGCGGTCTCCGCGAAGATGCCCTCGGTGCGCGCCAGCAGCTTGATGGCGGCCACCACCTCGGCGTCGGTGACGTCCTCGACCGCGCCGCCGGTGCGGCGGGCGATGTCGAGCACGTACGGGCCGTCGGCCGGGTTGCCGATCGCCAGCGACTTGGCGATGGTGTTCGGCTTCACCGGCCGGATCACGTCGTGGCCGGCCTTGAAGGCGGCGGACACCGGGGAGCAGCCCTCGGCCTGGGCGCCGAAGACCTTGTACGGCCGGTCCTCGACCAGGCCGAGCTTGATCAGCTCCTGCAGGCCCTTGTCGATCTTGGTGAGCTGGGAGCCCGAGGCGATCGGGATCACGATCTGCTCCGGCAGCCGCCAGCCGAGCTGCTCGCAGATCTCGTAGGCCAGCGTCTTGGAGCCCTCGCCGTAGTACGGGCGGAGGTTGACGTTGACGAAGCCCCAGCCCTCGCCGGCCGGGTCGCCGATCAGCTCGGAGCAGAAGCGGTTCACGTCGTCGTAGTTGCCGTCGATGCCGACCAGGGCGCCGCCGTACACACCGGCCATGACGATCTTGCCCTGCTCCAGGTCGTGCGGGATGAACACGCAGGACTTGAACCCGGCCCGGGCCGCGGCGGCACCGACCGCGCCGGCCAGGTTGCCGGTGGAGGAGCAGGAGAGCGTGGTGAAGTCGAAGGCGCGGGCGGCCTCGATCGCACAGGCCACCACGCGGTCCTTGAAGGAGTGCGTGGGGTTGCCGGAGTCGTCCTTGACGTGCAGCTGGGCGGTGAAGCCGAGCTCGCGGCCCAGGTTGTCCGCCTTGACCAGCGGGGTCCAGCCGGGGTTGAGGTTGGGCTTGCCGGCCACGTCGGCGGGCACCGGCAGCAGCGGGGCGTAGCGCCAGATGCTGGCCGGGCCGGCCTCGATGCGCTTGCGGAGCTCCGCGGCGTCGTAGCCGCCGAAGTCGTAGGCGATCTCCAGCGGGCCGAAGCACTCCAGGCACGCGAAGCTCGGGCCGAGCGGGAAGCGGGTGCCGCACTCGCGACAGGAAAGCGCTGCGGCCGGACCGAGGTCGACGGTGGCAGCGGATGCAGGGGTAGCGGTAGCCATGGTGGCGGAGGCCTCTCTCCTCATCTTCCCCGCGGCGCGGTTGCGCCACAGGCCGGAATTGGCACCTGTCCCGCGGGGGGCCTGCGACCGCCGCTGCGAGAAGGTTGCCGGGACGTCGACGGGCCGTTCCCTCAGTCCCTCTGGATGAGCTCTGTGAAGTTGTGTGTTGTTCGCTGCGGTGACCCCGGCGTGCGAAGGCTCGACCGCAGTACGAAGACTGTATCCGAAGGCCCCGGCGCCGAGAGGCGGCGTCCGATCCGCGAGATGGAAGTTACGAGGAGCGAGACCGTGACCGAGCAGCCCCGTCCCGACGTCCTCCCCGAGGTCGCGTCCTGGCTGCGTCGCCGCTCCTGGGCGGCGGCGGACTACCCGGTGGAGCGGCTGCTCGTCGCCAAGCGGGCGGCGGGGAGCGCCGGAACGGTCAGCGTGGTGCTGCCCGCCCTCGACGAGGAACCCACCGTCGGGGAGATCGTCACCACCGTCCGCCGCGAGTTGATGGAACGTCACCCGCTGGTCGACGAGCTGGTGGTGGTGGACTCCGGCTCGGTCGACCGGACGGCCGAGACCGCCCGGTCGGCGGGCGCCCGGGTGGTCCACCGGGACGACATCCTGCCCCGGCTGCCGGCCGCCCCCGGCAAGGGCGAGGTGCTCTGGCGGTCGCTGCTGGCGACCTCCGGCGCGATCGTCTGCTTCGTCGACGCCGACCTGCGCGAGTTCGACCCGGCCTTCGTCACCGGGATCGTCGGTCCGCTGCTCACCGACCCCGCGCTGCAGCTGGTCAAGGCGATGTACGACCGGCCGCTGGAGACCGCGGGCGCGGTGGTGCCGGCCGGCGGCGGGCGGGTCACCGAGCTCGTCGCCCGACCGCTGATCAACCTGCACTGGCCGCAGCTGTCCGGCTTCGTCCAACCGCTCGGCGGCGAGTACGCGGCCCGCCGCACCCTGTTGGAACGGCTGCCCTTCCCGACCGGGTACGGGGTGGAGCTCGGCCTGCTGGTGGACGCCCTGGAGGAGGTCGGGCTGGACGCGCTGGCCCAGGTCGACGTGGGTGTCCGGCACCACCGCCACCAGGACGGCCAGGCCCTCGGGCGGATGGCCGCCACGATCTACCGGACGGCCCTGGAACGGCTCGACCGCACCCACCGGCTGAAGGCCGGCGAGGACCTCGTGCACCCGCTGCTCACCCAGTTCAGCCGCGACCCGGGCACCCGGGGCTTCACCGCCCACACCCACGAGGTGACCGCGCTGGAGCGCCCGCCGATGCGCACGGTGCCGGAGTACACCGCGCGCTGAGCGGGGCCCGCGGGGCCGCCGAATGGTTTGCCGGACCGGTCGCGCGGCAAGCTAGGGGATATGGCCGATCTCGCGTTCGAACGTACGCAGCAGTCCGGCGCCGCCCCCGTTCTGGTGGCCTCGAACCGCGGCCCGGTGTCCTTCAGCAGCGGGGACGACGGCGCGCTCACCCTGAAGAGAGGCGGCGGCGGCCTGGTGTCCGGGCTCTCCGCGATCGACGACCCCTCGGCGGTCTGGGTCTGCGCCGCCCTCGGCGACGCCGACCGGACGGCCGCCCGGCAGGCGCCGGACGGCCGGCTCGACCTCGCCGGCCACGACGTCGGCGGACAGGCCGTCCGGATGCTGGACATCGAGCCCGGCACCTTCGCCCGCGCCTACAACGGCATCGCCAACTCCACCCTGTGGTTCGTCCACCACCTGCTGTACGACACCCCGGTCTCGCCGGTCTTCGACGACCGGTTCCGCCGCGAGTGGGAGTCCTACACCGCGTACAACACCGCCTTCGCCGAGGCGCTCGCCGCCGAGGCCGCACCGGGCGCCGCCGTGCTGGTGCAGGACTACCACCTCTCGCTCGCCCCGGCGCTGCTCCGCACGCTCCGCCCGGACCTGCGGATCGGGCACTTCTCGCACACCCCGTGGGCCCCGCCCGAGTACTACCGGCTGCTGCCCGACGACGTCGCCGCCGAGGTGCTCACCGGCATCCTCGGGGCCGACCGGGCCGGCTTCCTCACCGAACGCTGGGCGCTCGCCTTCGCCGACTGCTGCGAGGCCGTGCTCGGCGCCGAGGTGGACCGCGCGGCCCGCACCGTCACCCACGCCGGGCGCACCACCCGGCTCGGCGTGCACGGGCTCGGCGCCGACGCCGACTTCCTGCGCGAACGCGCGCACCGGCCGGACGTGGACGCCCGGCTGGCCGCCCTCCGCGAGGCGGTGGGCGACCGGAGGACGATCGTGCGGGTCGACCGCACCGAGCTCAGCAAGAACATCGTCCGCGGGCTGCTCGCCTACCGGCACCTGTTGCGCAGCCGCCCCGAGTGGCTGGACCGGGTGGTGCACATCGCCTTCGCCTACCCGTCCCGGCACGACCTGCCCGAGTACCGGGAGTACACCGCGGCGGTGCAGCGGATCGCCCGCGAGATCAACGACGAGTTCGCCACCCCCGACTGGCAGCCGCTGATCCTGCACGTCAACGACGACTTCCCGCGGTCGCTGGCCGCCTACCGGCTGGCCGACGTCGCCCTGGTCAACCCGATCCGGGACGGCATGAACCTGGTCGCCAAGGAGGTCCCGGTGGTCTCCGACGCGGGCTGCGCGCTGGTGCTGTCCCGGGAGGCCGGTGCCTTCGCCGAGCTCGCCGAGGACTCGATCACCGTCAACCCGTACGACGTGATCGCCACCGCGGAGGCGCTCCACCGGGGGCTGACCATGCCCGCGGAGGAACGCACCGACCGCACCAAGCGGCTCGCCGCCGCGGCCACCGCCCTGCCCCCGCAGCAGTGGTTCCTCGACCAGCTCAACGCCCTCGGCTGAACCCCGTGAGGGGCGCGGGGAACCGCGCGGTCCGGGATCAAGCACCACGACGGTACGGGCCGAGCCCTGACCCGCACGGTCGCCCCGTCCCGATCGCGCGGTCCCCGCGCCCCTCCGGGGTTCAGCCCAGTTCCGCGGCGAGGGCCGCGAGCAGGTCGACCAGGCCGGCCGGGCCCGGGACGACCAGGTCCGCCCGGTCGGCGAGCTCCCGCACGGGGGCCTCCCCGGTGGTCGGCCCGCTGCACACCAGCAGGCCGGGCAGGCCCTCGCCGCGGCGCTTCTCGACGGCGGCGAAGGCCGCGAGGTCGCCCAGGTCGTCGCCGGCGTAGAGCACCGTGCGGGCCGCGTGCTCGGCGAGGAACCCCTCCAGGGCGGCGCCCTTGTCGACGCCGGGCGGCCGCAGTTCCAGGACGAACCGGCCGGGTTCGACGACCAGTCCGTGCGCGGCCGCGAACGCGGCCAGCGGGGTGCGCAGCCGGTCCATCGCGGGCTGCGGTTCGGCGGTGCGGCGGGTGTGCACGGCGAGGGCGCGGCCCTTGTCCTCCGTCCAGGTGCCCTCGGGGGCGCCTTCGCGGGCCAGCAGGGCGGGCAGCTCGGCGCGGGCCGCGGCCACGCCGGCCGGCGGCTCGGGGGCGGTGAGCGCCCCGGTGTGCGCGTCCCAGCGCTCGGCGCCGTACTGCCCGAGGACGGTCAGGTGCTCCAGTCCGGGGACGCCGTCGAAGCCGCCGTAGGCCACCGCGTCGGCGGCGGGCCGGCCGGTGACCACGGCGACGGCGCCGACCCGGGGTGCGAGCGCGGAGAGCACGGCGGCGGCCCGGGGGTGGGCGCGGGCGGCGGTGGGGTCGGCGACGATCGGTGCCAGGGTGCCGTCGAAGTCGAGGGCCACCACGGCCTCGCCGGGTGCGGCCAGCAGCGCCGCCAGGCCGTCCCGCCCGGCGGCCGTGCTCGGAGTGAACTGCTCAGGAATGCCCATGTCCGGGACGGTACCCAGGCTCGGGCGCCGGACACCGTCAGCGTTCGGCGCGCCGCCGTTCGCGGATCCGGCGCAGCCGGTTGACCAGCACCGGGTCGGCGGCCAGCGCCGCCGGGTTGTCCAGCAGGGCGTTGAGCAGCTGGTAGTAGCGGGTCGCGGAGATGTCGAGCTCGGCGCGGATCGCCCGTTCCTTGGCGCCGGCCGTGCGCCAGGGCCGGGCTTCCAGGGCGAGCACCGCGCGGTCCCGCTCGGTCAGGGCGGCCATCGTCCACCTCCTCTTACGAGGTGTCATTCTGCCCGCCCGGTGCGACACACTCTGCCCGCCCGGCCGTCGGCCCGGCCCGGCTAGCGTCGGTCCATGACCTTCGCACTGCACGTCCCCGACGCCGAGCTCGAACCCGAGCCGCTCGAACCCGACCGGATCGTCGCCGGCACGCCCGAGGTGACCGGGAAGGTGCTGTGGTCCTCGCCGGACGGCCGGCAGCTGCGCGGCCTGTGGCAGATCACGCCGGGCACGGTGACCGACACCGAGGCGGACGAGCTGTTCGTGGTGGTGAGCGGCCGGGCGACGATCGAGGTCGAGGGCGGCCCCGTCCTGGAGGTGGGCCCGGGCGACGCGGCCGTGCTGCGCGCGGGCGACCGCACCACCTGGACGGTGCACGAGACGCTCCGCAAGGCGTACGCGATCACCCTGCCCTGAGGTCGGCTCCGGCCGGGGCCGCGGCCGGCCCTCAGCGCCGGCTGCGGCCCGCCTCGGCGGCCGCGGCGGCCTGCAGGGCGGCGAGCGCGTCGTTGCCGTCGCGCTTCACCGCGGCGCCGACCTGCTGCTTGACCAGGCCGCTGACCTTGTCCCAGGACGGGTCGCCGTAGGGGTAGAAGTTGGCGGTCGGCAGGGCGTTGAGGAATTCGGCGAGGTCCCGGTGGCGGCCGCTGCCGGTCATCGCGGTGCGGGTCTCCTGGGTGACGGGCAGCAGGTTGTACTGCTCGTCGAAGGCGAGCTGGTTGTCGGTGCGGTAGAGGAACCCGAGGAACTTCTTGAGCTCGGTGCGGTGGCCGTTGGCCTTGAAGGCCATCATCCAGTCGGCGACGCCGAAGGTGGCGGGCTTGACGGTGGCGTCCTTGCGCGGGATCGCCGCCGTACCGTAGTCGATCTTCGCGGCAACGGCCTTGGCGACCAGTCCGGGGTGGCCGTTGAGCATCGCGACCTTGCCGGCGGCGAAGTCGTTGAAGGCGGTCTTGCGGTCGGTCGCGGCCGGGTCGGCGTAGGTGAGGTGCTTCTCGACCAGGTTGGTGCGCAGCCAGGCGAAGGTGGCCCTGTTCTGCGGGGAGTCGAAGGTGTAGTTGCCGGCGTTGTCGGCGAGGCCGCCGCCCCCGCCCATGGCCCAGATCATGGATTCGGCCTGGGCCTCCTCGGGTCCGAGCGGCAGCGCGTACGGGGTGACGCCGGGCACCTTGGCCTTGATCAGTTCGGCGTCGCGGCGGAGTTCGTCCCAGGTGGTGGGCGGGGCGGTGATGCCGGCCTTGGCGAAAACGGTCTTGTTGTAGAAGAAGACCCGGGTCGAGGCCACGAACGGGATGCCGTACTGGCTGCCGAGCACCTGGCCGGCCCGGGAGAACGCGTCGATCATGCCGGCCTGGGTGTCGATGGAGAGGACGTCGGTGGCCGGGTAGAGCCGGTCGGCGGCGACCTGGTCGGCGAAACCGCCGGTCTGCACGAGGTCCGGGGTGCGGCCGGAGGCGATCAGGCTCGCGACCCGCTTGTCGATGTCGTTCCAGCTCTGCAGGTCGAGTTCGACCTTGATGCCGGGGTTGGCCTCCTCGAAGCGGCCGATCACGTCGCCCCAGAAGTGCGAGGTGCTGTTGGCCTCGCTGTCGCCGTAGTCGGCGGCGACCAGGCGCAGCGTGACGTCGCCGTCGGCGTCGCCGGAGCCGAAGGCGCCGCACCCGGTGGCGAGGACGAGGACAAGTGCGGGCGCCAGGACGCGACCGGCGCGGAGCGGGTTCGTGCGGGTGAGGGTGTTCACGCGGGGACCGCCTTCGGGAGGGGAAGCTGCGCCACCCTCCCAAGCACCCGCGCATGTGGTCCAGACCTGTTCGCGCGGTAGTTATCGAAGTGTCAGACGTCGTTGCACCGGCTGCAATCGGAACCGGGCGAATCCGGACAGTCCGGCCGCGCGTTCAGACGGTGACCACCTGGACGCCGGCCTCCGTGAAGGCCCGCGTCAGCTCCTGGTCGGCGCCGGAGTCGGTGACCAGGGTGTCGATCGCGTCCAGGCCGCAGATCCGGGCGAAGGCGCGGCGGCCGAGCTTGGAGGAGTCCGCGGCGACGACGACCCGGCGGGCGCGCTCGGCGAGCAGCCGGTTCACCCCGGCCTCGCCCTCGTGGTGGGCGGTCGCGCCGTGCTCGACGTCGATCGCGTCGACGCCCAGCACCGTGACGTCCAGCGCGAGTTCGGCGAGCATCAGGCCGGCCAGCGGGCCGATCAGCTCGTAGGACTGCGGCCGGGCGACGCCGCCGGTGACCACGATCTTGACCTGCGGACGGACGGTCAGTTCGTTGGCGATGTTGAGCGCGTTGGTGACCACGGTGAGGCCCTGGCCGGCGCCGCCCTCGGGGGATTCGGTGAGCTCGGGCCGGACGGCGAGCGCCCGGGCGACCTCGGTGGTGGTGGTGCCGCCGTTCAGGCCGACCACCTCGCCGGGGGCGACCAGGCCCGCGACCGCGGCACCGATCCGCTGCTTGGCGTCGGCGTGCCGGGCGGTCTTGTAGCGCAGCGGCAGGTCGTAGGAGACGTGGTGGGCGACGGCGCCGCCGCGGGTGCGGGTGACCATCTGCTGGCGGGCGAGCTGGTCGAGGTCGCGGCGGATGGTCGCGGCGGAGACCTGCAGGGCCTCGGCGGCCTCCTCGACCTCCAGCCGTCCGTGCTCGGCCAGCAGCTCCAGCAGTGCGTTCCACCGCTCGTACCTGGACACCCCGCGCCGCCCTCCCGACCACGTCCGACCGCGTCCGACCGCTGCGCGCACCTGCGCGAAGCCTGCACAGCTTTGCACACCGGTGGTGCGGCGCGCCCGGTCGGCGGCCGGTTTCCACCGCTCCGCGGCGCGCACCGTTGCGCATTGCTGCGCGAAAGAGCTATAAATCAATCATCTTCACGCAGTTCCTGCAGTTCCTGTCCGATCCGGCGCATCTGCCCGAGGAGCCGCCCCATGCCCCTGCCCTCCCTCACCGCCGAGGAGCTGGCCACCCAGCCCGCCGACTGGCGCACGGCGGCGGCCCTGGCCGCCGAGTCGTCCGCCGCCCTGCCGCAGCGCGGGGAGCGGGTGGCCGTGGTCGGCTGCGGCACGTCCTGGTTCATGGCCCAGGCGTACGCCGCGCTGCGCGAGGCCGGCGGCCACGGCGAGACGGACGCCTTCGCCGCCTCCGAGTTCCCGGCCGGCCGCGGCTACGACCGGATGCTGGCGATCACCCGCTCCGGCACCACCACCGAGGTGCTGGACCTGCTCCGGCGGGCGAAGGCGCCGACCACCGCGATCACCGCGGACACCTCGCAGCCGGTCACCGCGCTCGCCGGGGCCGTGGTCGACCTCGGTTTCGCCGACGAGCGTTCGGTGGTGCAGACCCGGTTCGCCACCACGGCCCTGGCGCTGCTCCGGGCCCACCTGGAGACCGAGGGCGCACTGCCCGCCGGGGTCCGCACGGTGGCCCGCGCCGCCGAGGACGCGCGCGCCGCGGTCGAGGACGCGCTGCCGGCGGGGCTGGTCGACTGCGAGCAGTTCTCCTTCCTCGGCACCGGCTGGACGGCGGGCCTGGCCCAGGAGGCGGCGCTCAAGATGCGCGAGGCCTCGCTCTCCTGGACGGAGGCCTACCCGGCGATGGAGTACCGGCACGGGCCGATCAGCATCGCCGCACCCGGCCGCGCGGTGGTCGCCTTCGGCGCGCTGCCCGCCGGGCTGGCCGCGCAGGTCGGCGCGACCGGTGCGCTGCTGGTGGCCGGCTCGGGGCCGGACGGCATCGACCCGATGGCCGACCTCGTCCGGGCGCAGCGCCTCGCCCTGGCGGTCGCCGCGGCCCGCGGACTGGACCCGGACCGGCCCCGGAACCTGACCCGGTCGGTGGTACTGGCCCCGGACGGGGCATGAGAAGGGTGGTGGGCCGGGAAGGAGCAAACCTCTCAGCTGCGGCGCAATGGCGACAAACGTCACCGTCATGGACCAGACCAATCACGCAACTGGACTAGACCTCTCGGACCGGCTCAAGGGAGACTGTCCCCCGTGAAGCACGTCATCGCACTCGATGTGGGCGGCACCGGCATGAAAGCCGCGCTGCTCGCCCAGGACGGCTCAGTGCTGCTCGAAGCACGGAGGCCGACCGGGCGGGAGCACGGCACGGACGCCGTCGTCACCGCCATCCTCGACTTCGCCGCCGAACTGGCGGACGAGGGCCGCACCCGTCTCGGGAGCGCTCCCGTCGCCGCCGGAGTCGCGGTGCCGGGGACGATCGACGAGAAGAACGGGATCGCGGTCTTCTCCGCCAACCTCGGCTGGCGCGACCTGCCGCTGCGCAAGCTCCTCGGCGAGCGGCTCGGCGGCCTGCCCGTCGCCCTCGGCCACGACGTCCGCACAGGCGGACTGGCCGAGGGGCGGATCGGCGCCGGCCGCGGCGTGGACCGCTTCCTGTTCGTCGCGCTGGGCACCGGCATCGCCGGCGCCATCGGCATCGACGGCCGGATCGAGGCGGGCGCGCACGGCTACGGCGGCGAGATCGGCCACGTGGTGGTCCGCCCCGGCGGACCGGCCTGCGGCTGCGGCGCCCGCGGCTGCCTGGAGACCCTGGCCTCGGCCTCCGCGGTCTCCCGGGCCTGGGCCGACGCCTGCGGCGACCCGGACGCGGACGCGGCGGCCTGCGCGGCCGCCGTCGAGGCCGGCGACCCGCGGGCGGCCGAGGTCTGGCGGACCGCCGTGGACGCCCTCGCGGACGGCATCGTGCTGGCACAGAGCCTGCTCGACCCGTCCACGGTGATCGTCGGCGGCGGGCTGGCCGAGGCCGGTGACACGCTCTTCACACCGCTGCGTACGGCGGTCTCCGAGCGGCTGACCTTCCAGATGCCCCCCGTGGTCGTCCCGGCCGAGCTCAGAGACACCGCCGCTTCCCTGGGAGCGGGTCTGCTCGCCTGGGACCTGCTCTCCACGGAGGTGACCGCGTGACCGCGGACCGCATTGCCCTGGCCGGCGCCCGACTCGTCCTCCCCGGCGGCGTCGTCGAGAACGGCCGGATCACCGTCGAGGGCCCGCGCATCGCGGCCCTGGGCGGCGAGCCGGACCTCGCCGACGTCGACCTCACCGGGTACACGGTCGTTCCCGGCTTCGTCGACCTGCACGTGCACGGCGGCGGCGGCGCCTCGTACGCCGCCGGCGACGCCGAGCAGGCGCTCGTCGCGGCGCGCACCCACCTGGCGCACGGCACCACCACCACGGTCGCCTCCACCGTCACCGGCGAGATCGACGAGGTCTGCCGGCAGGCGGCCGTCCTCTCCGAGCTGGTCGAGGACGGCGTGCTGGCCGGCGTGCACTTCGAGGGCCCGTTCATCTCGCCGGGCCGCTGCGGTGCACACGACCCGGCGCTGCTGCGCGACCCGGACCCGGCGGTCGTCCGCAAGGTGGTGGACGCCGCCCGCGGCACCGCCCGCATGGTCACCCTGGCCCCGGAGCTGCCCGGCGGTCTGGAGTCCGTGCGGATGCTCGCGGACCTCGGCGTGATCGCCGCGGTCGGCCACACCGACTCCGACTACGCGAAGACCCTGGAGGCCATCGAGGCGGGCGCGACCGTCGCCACCCACCTCTTCAACGCGATGCCCGCCATCGGCCACCGCGCCCCCGGCCCGATCGTCGCCCTGCTGGAGGACGAGCGGGTCACCGTCGAGCTGATCAACGACGGCGTCCACCTGCACCCCTCGGTGCTGGACCTCGCCTACGGCACCGCCGGCTCCGGCCGGGTCGCGCTGATCACCGACGCGATGGGCGCGGCCGGCATGGGCGACGGCCTCTACCCGCTCGGGCCGCTGGAGGTCCGGGTGGAGAACGGGGTCGCGCGGCTGGTCGAGGGCGGCTCCATCGCCGGCTCCACCCTCACCCTCGACGTGGCGTTCCGGCGCTCCGTCACCGTCAACGGCCTGAGCCTCGGCCAGGCCGTCGAGTCCCTGTCCACCGTTCCGGCCCGGCTGCTCGGCCTGGCGGACTCGGTCGGGTCGCTGGAGACCGGCAAGTACGCCGACCTCGTCGTCCTCGACTCGCTCACGTACGACCTCGTCGCGGTGATGCGCCGCGGCGAGTGGATCACCGGCGCGGACCGCCTCGCCAGGACCGTCTCCTCGGTCTGATCCCCCGTCCCACGGGGGTGAGTGGCGGCACTGCGTCCCGTCACTCACCCCCTGGGGGACACCCATGCCCATTGCCGCCACCGCCGATCTGCTCGCCCGGGCGACGGCCGACCGCCGCGGCCTGCCCGCCTTCAACGTGATCAGCCTGGAGCACGCCCAGGCCGTCGCCGAGGGCGCCGAACGCGCCGGTACCGCCGCGGTGCTGCAGATCAGTCAGAACGCCGTCCGCCACCACGGCGGCCGGGTGCTGCCGCTGGCCCGCGCCTGCGCCGAGATCGCCGCGGCCGCCGGGGTGCCGCTCTCGCTCCACCTCGACCACGTCGAGGACCTCGACCTGCTGCACGCCGCACCGGCGGCCGGCTTCTCCTCCGTCATGTACGACGCCTCCCGGCTGCCGCACGACGACAACGTCAAGTCGACCGCCGAGGCCGTCTCCTGGGCGCACCGGCACGGGCTGCACCTGGAGGCCGAACTCGGCCGGATCGGCGGCAAGGAGGGCGAGCCGCCGCTCTCCCCGCACGACCCGGGCGCCCGGACGGACCCGGCGGAGGCCGCCCACTACGTCGAGGACACCGGGGTGGACGCGCTGGCCGTCGCGGTCGGCAGCTCGCACGCGATGACCACCCGCACCGCCGTCCTGGACCACGCGCTGATCGGCCGCCTGGCCGCAGCCGTCCCGGTGCCGCTGGTGCTGCACGGCAGCTCCGGGGTCCCCGACGGGGAGCTGTCCGCGGGCATCGCCGCCGGTCTGGTGAAGATCAACATCGGGACGGCGCTCAACACCGCCTTCACCCGGGCCGTCCGCGAGCACCTCGCCGCGGACGGGCGGGTCACCGACCCGCGCCGCTACCTCGCGGACGGGCGCGCGGCGGCCGCCGCCGCGGTCGCCCGCCTCGCCGCCGTCGTCAGTTCTTCGGGTACTCGCTGACCGACATGTCGGTCAGCGCGACCTGGTCGAGCAGGATGCTGCCGCTGCCGGCCGGGAGGGTCACCGTCAGGGTGTTCGTCCCGGCCACCAGCTGCGGCCATATGTTGGTGCTGTACCAGGCGCGGTTCGCGTCCGAATTGCCCTTGGAGTAGTTCTTGAAGGTCACTCCGCCGGGGTGGTCCTTGCCGTTGACGGTGACCTGCGCGGGCGTGTCCGAGCCGGTGTTGTTGAAGTGCAGCCAGAACTTGGTCTGGCCGGCCTGCTGGGCGGTCACCGTCCAGGTCACCGTCGAGCCGCCCTGCAGGGTCAGGTAGCTGCCGTCGGCGGAGACCGCGCCCTTCACGCTGCTCGCCGCCGGGGCGTTCTGCGCCTGCAGCTTGGACGCGTCGGAGACCGGCTTGCCGTCCGGCGTCGGGCTCGCCGACGCGGTGGGCGAGGCCGGGGCGCCCGTCGAGGCCTGCGCGGAGGCCGCCGTCGGGTTCGGCGCGGCCTTGTCCTTCTTGCCCGGGTCGCCGGTGGAGAGCGCGATGCCCACACCGATCGCCACGGCGGCGATCACGGCCACCGCACCGATCACCGCGCCCTTGCCGCGGCCCGAACCCTGCCGGTCCTCGCCCGGCTGCGGGCGGGAGCGCTCGGCGTACCGGCTCTGCTGCGGCGGCAGCGGCGTGGTCTGCGAGGCCTGACCGAACGACGGCTGCGGCGGGTAGGGCTGCTGGGGGCGGGCCGCCGCCTGCTGGCCGTACTGCGCGCGGCCGACCTCCATCGGTCGGCTGTACGAGCTGCGGGGCTGGGTGGGCGCGGCGGAGCCGTCGGCCGGGCGGTAGAGGTAGGCGAACGGGTCGTCGTCGCCCGCGCCCTCGGGCGCGCCGTTGCTGCCGTCCGTGGTCACGGTGCACACTCCCCGGGCAGATGATGGACGCTCGTACCAGCGGCACCCTACCTGCCGGGGCCCACCGCGGGGAAAGCCGATCAAGGGATGTGCTAACCGGCGCGACGGTGGGAACGCTCCCCCCGCGTTCCCCTCACCGAACCTCCACGCGCCCGCTTCTCGTCGTACATCCGCTCGTCGGCGGCGTGCAGCACCTCTTCGATCGACATGCCGCAGCCCGCCCAGCCGATGCCGAGGCTGACACCGACCCGCATCGCCCGGTTGTCGATCCGCATCGGCGGGATGATCGCGTTCCGCAGCCGGCCGGCGAGGTCCTTCGCCTCCTCGCGGCCGATGCCGTCGGCCAGCACCACGAACTCGTCGCCGCCGAGCCGGGCGACGGTGTCCCCCTCGCGGACGGCCTGCTGCAGCCGCCGCGCCACCTCGATCAACACCGCGTCGCCCGCGTTGTGGCCGAACCGGTCGTTGATGGACTTGAAGCCGTCCAGGTCGCAGAAGAGCACCGCCAGGCCCTTGTCCGGCGTGCCCGGCGCGCGGTGTGCCCCGTGCCCGCCGTTCCACGGCTCCGGGCCGTCGGGCTGCTCGGTGGGCACCACGGTGTGCACGTGGGCCGGGTCGTGGTCGAAGCGGCTGAGCACCTCGCCCGCGGCGAAGGCCTCCAGGTCGCGGTCGAAGGCCGGGTCGGAGGTGCCGTAGCCGTGCGCCAGCGCGGTCGGGCCGCCGGGGCCGTCGTAGGCGGTGTGCGCGCTGTAGGAGAACTCGGGGTGGGCGAAGGCCGGGCCGTGCCCGGCGGCCGCGGCGGGCGGCAGGCTGCACAGCCGGCGGCCGAGGCGGGTGCGCAGCTCGGCGCCGTTCGGCAGGCCGGTCAGCGCGTCGTGGCTGGCCCGGTGGGCCAGCTGCAGCTCGTGGCGCTTGCGGTCCTCGATGTCCTCGACGTGGGTCAGCAGGAAGCTCGGGCCCTCGCCGGCGTCCGCCACCACCGAGTTGCGCAGGCAGACCCACTGGTAGCCGCCGTCCCGGCGGGAGAGCCGCAGCTCGGCGCGGCCGCCCTCGGCACTGGTGCGCTGCAGCAGGGCGAGGTCCTCCGGGTGGACGAGGTCGGCGAAGCTCTGCCGGCGCAGCGTCGCCCGGGGGCGGCCGAGCAGCCGGCACAGCGCGTCGTTGACCCGGGTGAGCTGGCCGCGCGCGGCGCCGTGCAGCTCGGTGATGGCCATCCCGCTGGGCGCGTACTCGAAGGCCTGACGGAAGCTCTCCTCGCTGGCCCGCAGTGCCTGCTGCTCCTTCTCCAGCCGGGCGAGCGCGCGCTGCATCTCGGCGCGCAGCCTGGCGTTGCCGATCGCGATGGAGGCCTGCAGGGAGAACATCTCCAGGGCCTCGCGCGTCCAGGCGCCGGGCCGCTTGCCGCTGCGCGGCCGGTCGACCGAGAGCACCCCGAGCAGGTCGCCGCCGGCGCTGTACATCGGCGCGAAGAGGAAGTCGCGGGGGTGCCAGTCGTTGGCGTAGACCGGCAGCGGGCCGTCGCCCGTCCAGGTCGGCACGTCGGTGCCGATCGCCCAGCCCCGGTCGTACGGCAGGAAGCGCAGCGTCCCCCAGTGGTCGCTGACGCTGAGCATGCGGTCCCAGGACTCCCGGGAGCCGACCTGGCCGAGCAGCACCGCCGGGCCGCCCACCCCGCTCTCCTCGACCTCCCAGACCGCCGCCACCACCAGGTCGCCGTCGGGTCGGACGAGGCTCACCGCGGCCGCGTCGAACCCGAGCCCGTGCACGGCGCCCTCCACCACGGCCTGCAGCGTGCCGGCCAGGCTGCGGGCAGCGTTGAGGTCCGCCACGACCCGGTGCAAGGTGCGGAGGGTCGCGAGGCGGACGTAGGGCTCCGACTCGGCTTCCATGCGGGGGCTCCCCGGCTGCTTCGGATTGGCGGTGGTGGTTATCGTCCGATTGCCAGAAGAACTGAATCACAGCGAGCACAGCGATAGGCACGCTCGGTCAGCAATAGGCCGTCACTTGTGACTCAAATCACATCACTTGCCCGTGCCCACTCCGCTCCGGGCAGCCACGAACCATGACGAACCCGGACAACGGGCCGCGACAGGGCGGCCCGTACCGGCCCCCGGTCCTACGACCAGGGCCCGATTCCGCTCCGCGCGGGCGCGGACTACCGTGCGGTACGTGCACACCTCCTCGCAACCCTCGCCCATCCGTACGGCCGGCCCCGACGAGTTCCGGGCCGCCCTCTCGCAGCTCGCCTCGGGCGTCGCCCTGGTGACCGCCAACGACCCGGAGGACGGCGAGGACGCGGGCATGACGGCGACCTCGTTCCTGTCGGTGTCGCTGGAGCCGCCACTGGTGCTGGTCTCGGTCCGCGAGGACTCCCGGATGGACGACGTGCTCACCCGCGCCGAGACCTGGGCCGTCTCCCTGCTCGCCGAGGAGCAGCGCACCGCCGCCTCCCGGTTCGCCATGAAGGGCCGGCTCAGCGACCGGCTGCTCTTCGCCGACACCCCGCACCGCCGCGGGGAACACAGCGGCGCCCCGCTGATCGAGGGCGCACTGGCGACCGTGGAGTGCCGCACCGAGCAGCGGGTGACCGCGGGCGACCACGTCCTGGTGATCGGCCGGGTGCTGGAGGCCCGGGTGCAGCAGCCCGGCGCCAAGCCGCTGCTGTACTTCCGCGGCGACTACCGCAAGCTCGCCTGAGCCACCGCCCCCGCCGGCCCGCGGCCCGACGCAGCGTCAGTCCGCCGGTCGGACCCGGGACCGGCCCTGCTTCAGCTGCGCGCGGTGCCGCTTGTTCTCCAACCGGCGCTCGACCATGCCGCGGCTCGGCCGGGTCGCCCGGCGCGCCTTCGGCGGCGGCGCGGTCGCCTCGCCGAGCAGCGCGGCCAGCCGCGCGGCGGCGGTCTCCCGGTTGCGCCACTGCGAACGGTGCTCGGAGGCCCGCACGACCAGCACCCGGCCGTCCACCAGGCGGTGGGCGAGGCGCTCCAGGGCGCGCTCCTTCCACACCGGGGGCAGGGCGGCCGACGCCGCCAGGTCGTAGCGCAGCTCGACCTGGGTGTCGGAGGTGTTCACGTGCTGGCCGCCGGGACCGGAGGAACGCGAGAAGCGCCAGACGAGCTCGGCGTCGGGGACGACCACCGACCCCCGTACGCGGATGGGCTCGGACATGCGTCCATCATCCCGCTCCGCCGCCCCGAGGTCACGCGGTTAACCGCACGGAAGGGGAGCGGCTCCAGCGGCGCGTGGGGGCACCTGGCGGCTGCCCCCCGAGGTCGCCGCCCTCCGGGGGCACTGCCCGTTCCTGCGAGAATGAGGCGGTGATCGAGCTCGGGTACTCCCTGTCCAACCGCTTCCCCGACCCGCCGCAGACCGACTACCGGCAGGCCCCCGTGCGGAGCCTGCGGTACGACCTGTTCTGCGGCGACGTCTACCTGGAGGTGGACGGCGGGGCCGTGGAGACCCGCTGGGGCTGGGTGCCGGTGCTGGACTTCGCCTGGGCGCTGTGCGACATCGCCGAGCAGCTGGACGAGGACCCGCAGGGCAGCCGCTCCGCCGCCGTGCGGACCGCCGACCTCGACTTCACCCAGAACACCGAGCTGCTGCGGTTCGCCCGCCGGTTCGGCTGGGTGGAGGTCACCGCGACCTGGCTGCGGGACGCCGAGCCGCTGGTGGTGCGCCACGCGGACCTCCGTCGCGAGGCCCGCGACTTCCTGCAGGACGTGCTGGCCGATCTGACGGACCTGCACGAGGGCCTGGCCGACAATCCGAACATCTGGTCGGTGCAGGGCCGCTTCCCCCGGATCTGACCGGCGCTCCGCCGGCCCCGCGCGCCCGCGGCACGCCGCTGAGCGACGGTTCGTACGAGAAATTCGGCCGGGCCTGGAACCATGGCCCCCGCGAGCAGCGTTCTTCCGAACAAAAGCGACCGAAGGGACACACACACCATGCCCGTGAGCCTCTCCAAGGGTGGCAACGTCTCGCTGACCAAGGAGGCCCCCGGCCTGGCCGCCATCACCGTCGGCCTCGGTTGGGACGTCCGCACCACCACCGGTGCGGAGTTCGACCTCGACGCCAGCGCGATCGTGCTGAACAACGACGGCAAGGTGTACTCCGACCGTCACTTCGTCTTCTTCAACAACACCGCCACCCCGGACAACACGGTCGTCCACACCGGTGACAACCGGACGGGCGAGGGCGCCGGCGACGACGAGCAGATCAACGTCAACCTGGCCGCCCTGCCGGCCGACGTCACCCGGATCACCTTCCCGGTCTCGATCTACGACGCGGTCAGCCGCGGCCAGAGCTTCGGCCAGGTCCGCAACGCCTACATCCGCGTGCTCAACCAGGCCGGCGGCGCCGAGATCGCCCGCTACGACCTGTCGGAGGACGCCGCCACCGAGACCGCCATGATCTTCGGCGAGCTCTACCGCAACGGCGCCGAGTGGAAGTTCCGCGCCATCGGCCAGGGCTACGCCTCGGGCCTGGTCGGCATCGCGCAGGACTTCGGCGTCAACGTCTGACGCGCCGGCAGCCTGCCGGTCCGTCAACCTCCGGCGCGCCACGAACGGGCGATGCCCGGGAATCCAGCGGATTCCCGGGCATCGCCCGTTCCACGTTCGTGCCGGTGCCTGCGCCTGCCGTCAGGAGCGTCCGGCGCGCAGCTCGGGGAGCTGCAGCATCTCGGTGTCCTCGTGCGGCGTCAGGTCGACCACCTCGGGGCGGCCGTGCTCGGCGTCCGCCACCGGGGCCGGCTCCGTCCGGGCCGGCTCCACCGGGGGGGCCTGCTCGGCCGAAGGCGCCTGCTCCACGAGGAGGGCCTCCGCCGCGGGGGCCGCGTAGCGGACGCTCTCGGCCAGCGCCTCGTCGCCGACGACGTCGGCCAGGTCGGCCAGGTCGCCGACGGCGGGCGCCGGGGCGGCGGCCCGCAGTGCCGCGGCGGTGGCGGGCCGGCCGAAGAAGCTGAATCCGGGGCCCCGCCCGGCCGCCCGGACGCGAGCGGCGGACACGACGGTGCCGGTGCGGGGGCGCAGCGCGGGCGGTGCGGTGAGCGGCCGGTCGGCAGCCGGCCCGGGGGCCGGCACGACGGCCGCCGGGGCGGTCTCCCGGGCCTTCGGGCGGGCGACGGGCACCGGCTCGGGCATCCGCGGCCGGAGCTCCAGCTGAGCCCGTGCCTCGCCCTCGCGGCGGCGCGCCTCCGCCTCGTTGCCGACGCGCTCCAGGTGGCGCAGCGCGGCGGCGGCCCGCACGTACGCGGCCGGGCTGGCCGGGTGCTTGGGGCGGGCGGCCTCCAGGGCGCGCTTGGCGGCCTCGGCCTCGCGCATGGCCTGCTCGGCGACCGCGACGGCGCGCTCGCGCAGCAGACGGGCGATCTCGGTCTCGGCCTTGGCGAGCCGGGACTTCTCGGCGGTCAGCCGGCGGCCGAAGCGGGTGGCCCGCTCCTCGGCGACCTCGGCCGCGTACTCGGCCTCGGCGAGCTGCTCCTCGAACCGCTCCTCCAGGCGCAGCCGCCTGGTCGCGGCGAGCTGCAGGGCGGCGCGGGCCGCGCGGTCGCGCTGGCGCAGCAGGAGGCCGAGCCCGACGGCCGCGACCACGGCGGCGACGCCGACGGAACGCGCCACCACCGGATCCGGTGTGGCCACCAACGCGGCCACGGCGGCGAGCACGAGCACACCGATGGCGACAGGTGGCGCGTAGCGGCCGAGGACGGAGGAATGACGGTGGCGTCCACGAGACATGCCAAGAAACTAGCGTGCGAATCGGGGCCCTGTCAGCCTCGCCACTCATTCGGCTCTTGACAGCCCGTCGGAAATACTCGGCGCTCCGGTGCGATCACGGGCCGTTACCATGGCGGGCGTCATTCCGACCGTTGAGCGAGGCGCCCGTGTCCCCCGGTTTCCGTGTGCACCCAGGAGAGTTGACCGCGGCCGGGCAGGCCGCCCGGCGGACCGCGGAGCAGCTGCGCGCCGATGCCCGTGCGGTGCTCGGCCCGGCCGACGCGGCGGCCGCGGCGCTGCCGGGCTGGCGGACGGCCGCCGCGCTGCGGGACTGCGCCGACGCGTGGCACCGGCTGTTCGAGCGGCTGGCGGACGACCTCGGCACGATCGGCGCCGATCTGGTGCGGACGGCCGACGGCTACACCGCCGCCGACGAGTCCGTCCGTCGCAACCTCACCCCGGCGGGCTGAGGTGGACGCCGCCGCGCTGGCCGCCGCCCGGCCGGCCGAACTGCCGGCCGCCGCGGCCGCGTACGGTGCCCTGGCCGCCGCGCTGGAGGGGCACCACCAGGCGTGGGCCCGGCAGACCGCGGGCCGGGTGCACGGCTCCGGCTGGCAGGGCCGGGCCGCCGAGCTGGCGGGTGCCGCGGTCGACCGGGCCACCGGCCGGCTGCAGGCGGCCTGGGTGGAGCTGACGCTCGTCCAGGAGACGCTGCGTCAGGCGGCGGAGGCCTTCGCGGTGGCGCAGGCGGCGCTGCCGGGCGATCCCGCGGGTGCGGTCGCGGCGGCGGAGCGGGCGGACGCCGCGGCTGCCCAGCGGCTGACGGCACTGGCCGCGGCGGCGCGGGACGGCCGGGCGCTGACGCCGGCCGCGGCGGTGGCGGGCCTCGGCCGGCTGTCAGACCCGCGGGAGCCGCTGAACGCCGCGCTGCGGGCGCTGCTGCCGCCGCCCGGCGCCGGCCCCGGTGAGGTCGCCGCCTGGTGGCGCGGTCTGGCGCCGGGCGCCCGTGCGGCCCTGACGGAGGGTCGACCGGACCTGGTCGGTGCCCTGGACGGGCTGCCCGCCCGCGACCGGGACCGCGCCAACCGGCTGCAGCTGTCCCGGCTGCTGGAGCACCCGGACGTGCTGTCCGGCCCGCTGCGGGAGGGCCTGCGGGCGGTCGCCGCCCGGCTGGCGGAGGGCGATCCGGCGGGCGGCGACCTGCTGCTGCTCGCGCTCGGTGCACAGGGCCAGGGCCGGGCCGTCCTCGGGTACGGCGACCCGGACACCGCGGACGACGTGGCGGTGTACGTGCCGGGCTTCGGCACCGAGCTGGCCGCCGCGGGTCGCGGGGACGCCGAGCGGGCGGAGCGGATCCGCACCGCGGCGGCCCGCTGCGGGGGCGGCCGGACGACGGCGGCGATGGTGTGGCTGGGCTACGACGCCCCGCCGAACGAGGGGCTGAGCCTGCGCTCCGCCGAGGTGGCGGGCGACGCCCGGGCGAAGGCCGGCGCGGCCGACCTGAACCGCTTCCTGGGCGGGCTGCGGGCGGCCCGGCCGGGGGAGCCGGCGCACGTCACCGCGGTCGGGCACAGCTACGGTTCGCTGGTCGTCGGGCTCGCCGCCCGGCAGGACGGCACCGGGATGGACGACGTGGTGCTGGTGGGCAGTCCCGGGGCCGGGGTGGACCGGGCGGACGGACTGAAGGTGGGCGCCGGCCACGTGTACGTCGGGGTGGCCGAGCACGATCCGGTCGGCCGGCTGCCGGCCGGTTCCGGGGTGGCCGGCGGGATGCTGCTGGGCGGCCCGGCCGCGGCGGCGCTCGGGCAGGCGGTCGGCCCGGACGAGCTGTGGTTCGGCCGGGACCCGGCGGACGCCGGCTTCGGTGCGCACCGCTTCGAGGTGGCACCGGGCGATCCCGAGCACCCGTTCGCCAGCCACTCCGCGTACTTCGACGCGGCACCGGACGGGCCGTCCGCCTCGCTGGAGAACATCGGCCGGGTGGTCGCCGGGCGGGGCGCGGAGACCACCGCGGTGCCGCCGCGCTGAACCCCGCGCCGGGGTCCGGAGCGGCCGGACCCCGGAAGGGGCGGGGTCAGCGCGGGGAGGGCTCGGCCGGGTGGTGCCGGCCGTTGTCGTGGTCCTCGGGCAGCCGGAGGATGTGCTGCAGCCAGAGCGCGGCGGCCATCACGGCGGCGCCGGCCAGGACGGCGAAGCCGGCGGTGACCGCCTGCGACTTGCGGGCGGCGATGTCGAGCTGCTCCAGCAGGTAGACCCCGGTGCCGGCGTAGATGCCGGTGACCACCGCGGAGACCAGTGCACTGGCCTGCGCGAGCACCAGGGCGCGGGCGGCGTGCAGCGGGTCCACGCCCTTGGCGTCCGGCTGCCGCTCGCGGACCGCCTTCAGCCGGGAGCGCAGCGAGATCGCGGTGGCGAGCAGCACCACGGCGACCGCCGCGAGCACCAGCGGTGCCGCGGCCGGGACACCGGGCAGACTGCCCAGCGACCCCCAGAGTTTGGCCCCGGACCAGGAGAGCACCCCCGCCACGGCGGTGATGCCGAGCAGCAGGCGCAGACGGAGCGGCTTCACGCGGACGATGTCCTTCCCGGCGGAGGCGACGGACTGCTGTCCCTGACGGACCGTCGCGGTGCGGCGGTGCGTGCCCACCGTACCGGGCCGTCGCGCGCCACCTGTACGGACGGCCCGGCGGGCGGGGAAGTTCCCGCCCGCCGGGCCGTGCGGCGGTCCTACTCGGGCAGGCGCAGCTGCAGGTCGGCGCGGCGGCGGACGCCCTGGGCGTCCTCGCCGCCGAGCTCCTTCAGGAGGTCGGCGACCTGGCCGCGGCCGGGTACCTCGGCCGCGGGGTCGGCGTCCAGCCAGGGGGCGAGCACGAAGGCGCGCTCGTGGGCGCGCGGGTGCGGCAGCAGCAGGTGCGGGTCGTCGCTGAGGACGCCCTCCACGGCGAGGATGTCGACGTCGAGGGTGCGCGGGCCCCAGCGGACCTCGCGGACCCGCCCGAACGCGTCCTCGACGGCGTTGCCGCGCTCCAGCAGCGACTCGGCGGGCAGCGTGGTGCGCAGCAGCACCACGGCGTTGAAGTAGGACGGCTGGTCGGCGGGGCCGCCGACGGCGTCCGTCTCGAACACTCCGGAGACCGCGGTCACCTTGATGCCCGGGGTGTCTGCGAGGGCGTCGACGGCTCCCTGGAGGGTCTCCAGGCGGTTGCCGAGGTTGGCGCCGAGGGCGATCGCGGCGTGGCGGACGGTCTGCAGGGTGGAGTCGGCACTGTCCACCCGGCGCTCCAGGTCGAACGTGGTCGGCGAGGCGGTCGGGTCACTGGTGCTCATCGGGTTCCCTCTGCGGCTCGGGGGCGGGGCAGCCGGCACGTCATGCGCGGCCCCGGTGGATGGTGACGGTCACGTCGTCGAACGGGACGGTGATCGGGGCGTCCGGCTTGTGCACGGTGACCTCGACCTCCTGGACGGGCTCGTGCTTGAGGCACTGGTCGGCGATGCGCTGGGCGAGCGTCTCGATCAGGTCGACGGGGTCGCCGGCGATCACCGCGGTGACCTCCTCGGCGATCACGCCGTAGTGGGCGGTCTTGGTGAGGTCGTCGCCCGCCGCGGCCGGCCGGGTGTCCAGGAAGAGCACGAGGTCGACGACGAAGGTCTGGCCCTCGATGCGCTCCCGTTCGAAGACGCCGTGGTGGCCGCGGGCACGCAGGCCCCGCAGGGTGACGCGGTCCAGCAAACGAATCACTGCTCCCAGAAGACGGCCCCGACCGAGGACAGGGCGAAGGCGGGCACCGTCGCCCGCCGTCCCTCGAATCTACCTCCGGGTGTCCGCGGTCCAGACCGTCTACCCGGCAGGGCGGGGCGCCACGCGCGCCGGATCGGCGATTGACGTGAACGTTTCGTGCCGTTCCGGCGACGCTGCGGGGCCCTCCTCCGGGGTCAGTCCTCGTCCTCGTCGTCTCCGCTGGTCAGAACGGGTGAGCCGTGGTGCGACCAGATCCGCCAGCCGTCCTGGGTGCGGCGGAAGAGGTTGGTGGAGACGACCTTGCCGCCGACCAGCGGGCCGAGTTCGCCCTCCTCCTCGGCCTCGCCGCCGGAGAGGATGTTCTCGGTGCAGGTGACGAGGGCCACATCGCCCTGCACCTCGCACTCGACGTCGGTCAGGAAGAACTGGATGTACTCGGTGTTGGCCATGATCAGCATGTACGAGCGGGTCACCTGGGCCCGCCCGCGCAGCACCGGCCAGCCCGGGTGGACGCAGACCACGCCGGTCTTGTCGTCGGCGTCCCCGGCGCCCAGCCAGATGGCCTCGACGGCCTCCAGGTCGCCGTTCTCCAGTGCCTCGTAGAGCGCCTGGTTCGCCGCCAGGACGGCCTCGCGGTCCACTTCCAGGGCCGCCGCCCGGTCGCCGCTCATCGCGCCGTCTCCGATCGGCGGGCCGGCCTCGTCGTCGTCCCGCACTGTGCCTCCTGCCGGGCTCCTGCCACGCCTACCCCCTTCGGGCGGCCTGCTGCCAGGCCGCGACCACTCGTACGGCGTCCGCCGTGCCGGCCACGTCGTGCACCCGGACGGCCCAGGCGCCGGCCCGGGCGGAGAGCACGGAGACCGCCGCGGTGGCGTCGTCCCGCTGCCTCGCCGGGCGCAGCTCCCCGGTTTCCGGGTTGGCGAGCAGCGTACCCAGGAAGCGCTTGCGCGAAGCGGCGACGAGCACGGGGCGGCCGAGCGCGGTCAGCGCGTCGAGCCGGCCGAGCAGGGCCCAGTTGTGCTCGGAGGTCTTGGCGAAGCCGAGGCCGGGGTCGAGGACGAGCTGCTCCTCCTTGACGCCGGCGGCCAGCAGGGCGGCCACCCGGGCGGTGAGTTCGGCGGTGACGTCGGCGACCACGTCGTCGTAGACGGCGAGGGAGTCCATGTCGGCGGACTGGCCGCGCCAGTGCATCACCACGAAGGGCGCGCCGGTGGCGGCGACCACCTCGGCCATCCCGGGGTCGGCGAGGCCGCCGGAGACGTCGTTGACCAGCCGGGCGCCGGCCTCCACCGCGGCGGCGGCGACGTTCGCCCGCATGGTGTCCACCGAGACGACCGCGCCGGCGGCGGCGAGCTCACGGACGACGGGGACGACCCGGCGCAGCTCCTCCTCCTCGGTGACCCGCCGGGCGCCGGGCCGGGTGGACTCGCCGCCGACGTCGATCAGGTCGGCGCCCTGGGCGGTGAGCCGCAGGCCGTGCGCCACCGCCGCGGCCGGATCGAGCCACAGGCCGCCGTCCGAGAAGGAGTCGGGGGTGACGTTCACCACCCCCATCACGGCGCAGCGGTCGAGGGTCGGGAGGCCGGGCAGGTTGTCCATGGGGCCATTATCGAGCCACCCGGCGGCCGGATCGGGCCGCCGGAACGCGCCCGCGGCGGGCACCGGGGTCCGGTGCCCGCCGCGGGCGGGTGGTGCGGGCCGAGCCGCGCGGCCGTCGGTCAGGCGGCCTCGGTGACCGCGGCCAGCCTGGCCTGGTCGGGCTCGGGCATGAGGCCCTGGCGCTGCTTGGCGCGGCCCAGGCGCGGCATGCCGAGGGTGATGAAGGCCTCCGCCTGCATCGCCGCGAAGCCGATCCGCGGGAGGTCCCGGGTCTGCTTGTAGACGAGGAAGCGGGGCTCCCACTCCGGCTGGAACTTGGCGTTGAACTTGTACAGCGACTCGATCTGGAACCAGCGGGAGAGGAACACCAGCAGGCCGCGCCAGGCGCGCAGCACCGGGCCCGCGCCGATCCGCTCGCCGCGGGCGAGGGCGGAGCGGAACATCGCGAAGTTCAGCGAGACCCGCTTGACGCCCATGGCGGGGACGGCCTGCAGGGCGGCGACGATGAGCAGCTCGTTGAGGCCGGGGTCGGCCTCGCGGTCGCGGCGCATCAGCTCCAGCGAGATGCCGTCGGGGCCCCAGGGCACGAAGTGCAGCACCGCCTTGAGGTCGCTGCCGGGCGCGCCGGCCGGCTCGCCCTCGGCCGGGGCCTTGTGGGCGGTGACGACGACGCAGCGGTCGTCGGTCGGGTCGCCGAAGCGGCCGAGCGCCATGGAGAAGCCGCGCTCGGTGTCGGTACCGCGCCAACGGCAGGCGGCGTCGGCGATCTGCCGGCGCTCCTCCAGGGTGAGGTCGCCGACCCGGCGGACCTGGCAGGAGTAGCCGTTGCGCTCGATCCGCTTGACCATCTGGCGGACGTTGCGCATGGCGCGGCCGGAGAGCGAGAAGGTGGCGGTGTCGACGATCGCCTCGTCGCCGAGTTCCAGCGCGTCGAGGCCGGCCTCGCGCGTCCAGACCTCGCCGCCGACCTCGCTGCAGCCCATCACCGCGGGGACCCAGGCGTGCTCGCGGGCCTCCGCCATGAAGACCTTGATCGCGCCGGGCCAGGCCTCGACGTCGCCGACCGGGTCGCCGGAGGCGAGCATCACGCCGGAGACGACGCGGTAGGAGATGGCGGCCTTGCCGGAGGGCGAGAAGAGGACGCTCTTGTCGCGGCGGAGCGCGAAGTAGCCGAGCGAGTCGCGGGTGCCGTGGCGGGCGAGCAGCTCGCGGACCTTGACCTCGTCCTCGACGGTGAGCTCCGGCTCGGGCTTCTCCGGGCGCAGCAGCAGGTAGGCCGAGGTGAAGGCGGTCAGCAGGCCGAGCGCGCCGAGCGAGTAGGCGACCAGGTCGGAGATCCGGTCGGAGCCGTAGCGGATCGGGCCGTCGAAGCCGAAGAGGCCGTAGACCGCCTCCTGCAGGCGCTGGACCGTCGACGGGTCGCCGATCTCCGACTTCGGGTGGACGCTCACGATCAGCAGGCCGAGCAGGACGCTGAAGACGCCCATGACGACCAGGTTGGCGAGCGCGCGCCAGCGGGTGCGCGGGTCGGCCTTGGCGTAGAACTCGCGGCGGTGCACCAGGATCACCGCGAACAGCACCAGGGAGATCACGGCGGGGCCGGTCTGGTGCCAGCGCAGCAGGTGCAGGGCCGCGCCCACGGGCAGCAGGACGACGACCGCGCGCCAGGCCCGCCGCTTGCGGCGGCGCAGGGCGTGGGCGAGGAGCACCAGCAGGACGCCGACCATGAGCGTGCCCGCCGCGGCGAGCGTGGTGGTCGCGCCGGGCAGCTGCCCGGCGAAGGTGTGCATCCGGGTGTGGCGGAGCTTCGGGAAGACGGCGCTGCAGATGTCGAGCAGGCCGATCAGCAGGCAGGCGTAGCCGACCACGCCCGGAAGCCAGGCACGGGGGACGGCCGCGGCCTGGGTGCGCAGCGTCTGCAGCCCGCCTCGGCGGGGCTGCTCGGTCGACGGCTCAACGGACACGGGAACGCTCATGGAAGTTCAGCGTAGGGGCTGATCCGGCTCGTCCTGTCACTCCGAAGTAGGAGTTGTGATGGACCTTCATGACTATTCCTTGATCGGGCAATCCGCTGGTCAAGAAGGCCCCGCCGGCGGGCATGCCGGTCGGGCGCCTCCCGGGCCGAGGGGGAGCCTGGGGACGGGTGGTGGACCGCTCCCGGGCCCGGTCCGGCAGGGGACCGGGCGACCGGACGGCGGTCGCGGGGACGGCGCGCAGCGGCCGTCACGACGGGGACGGTGGTTCACGCACTGCACTCGGTGGACGCCGCATTCTAGGGCCTCGGTTGCACCCGGATCAGCACCCCGGGCGGCGTCGGGATCCGACGCCCGGTCAGGCTAGCCCCGGTGGCCCGGGGTGGTGGGCGAACGCACGATGAACCCTGGCCCCACCCCTGCCCGACGGAAGGCGCCGCCATGGAACTGACCAGCAGGTCGCTGGTGTACTCGCTGGTCGCGACGGCGGTCGCGGGCCTGGCCGCCACCCTCTGGCTGTGGCCCCGGCTGGCCCGCCAGCGGCCGCTGCCGGTGCTGGGGCGCCTGGGCCTGCTGACGGTGGTTCAGGCCTCGGTGCTGGGGGTGCTGGCGCTGGCGGTCAACAACACCTACAGCTTCTACACCTCGTGGAACGACCTGCTGCACCCGGGCGGGGCCGCCCTGGCGCTGACCAGCTCGGAGCACGCCAGGGGCGCCGCGCCGGACTCCCAGAAGCTGGTCGAGCCGACCTCCGAGGGCGGGCTGGAGACGGTGAAGGACGTGCTGCCGGCGGGCAGGCCGGAGGAGGTCGGGCGGGTCGACTCGGTGAAGGTGACGGGCACCGAGTCGGGGCTGTCCGACCAGGTCTTCGTCTACCTGCCGCCGGAGTACTTCGTTCCGAAGTACGCCCGCGAACGGTTCCCGGTGATGCTGGCGATCGGCGGCTACCCCGGCCCGTCGCTGCACCTGGTGGAGGGGCTGCGGGTGCCGCAGACGGTGTCGGAGCTGGAGCAGGCCGGCCGGATGTCGCCGACGATCGTGGTGATGGCCCGGCCGACGGTGGCGCCGCCGCGGAACACCGAGTGCGTGGACGTGGCCGGCGGCCCGCGGTCGGAGACCTGGTTCACCAAGGACGTCCCGACGGCGATCAGGTCCGCCTACCGGGCGAGCCACTCCCCCGCCTCCTGGGGGGTGTTCGGCTACTCGACCGGGGGGAGCTGCGCGCTGCGGATGGCGATGCGCAGTCCGGACGCCTTCCCGAACGCGGCCGCCCTGCACGCGGACTACCAGGTGCCGAACGACCGCTGGACGGACGGCGACCTCTTCCGGGGCGACGCGCAGGCCGCCTCGCAGTCGGACCTGAACTGGCGGCTGAAGAACCTGCCGGCGCCGCACGCCTCGCTGCTGGTGGTCAGCACCAGGACGGAGGACAACTACCAGGCGACCCAGCAGTTCCTGGCCACCGCCCAGCAGGTCGCGGCGAACAACCCCGACTTCACCGTGGACTCGCTCTTCCTGGACGACGGCGGTCACAGCTTCGAGACCTGGCGCCGGGAGCTCCCCGCGGCCCTGGAGTGGATGAGCGACCGGCTGGCGCCGCCACCGGACCGCGAGCCGCGGCAGTAGCGCGGCCCGCCCCGGGGCGGGCCGCGCGGGGTGCTACGGGGCCGGGTGCTACGGGGCGGCGATCAGGCTCATCGCCTCGGCGCGGGTGGCCGGGTCGCGGAGCTGGCCGCGGACGGCCGAGGTGATGGTCTTGGCGCCGGGCTTGCGGATGCCGCGCATCGACATGCACATGTGCTCGCACTCGATGACGACGATCGCGCCGCGGGGCTCCAGGATGGTCATCAGGGCGTCGGCGACCTGGCTGGTCAGCCGCTCCTGGACCTGCGGGCGGCGGGCGTAGACGTCGACCAGGCGGGCCAGCTTCGACAGACCGGTGATCTTGCCGGTGGTGGCCGGGATGTACCCGACGTGCGCGACGCCGCGGAAGGGCACCAGGTGGTGCTCGCAGGTCGAGAAGACCTCGATGTCCTTCACCAGCACCATCTCGTCGTGGCCGATGTCGAAGGTGGTGGTGAGCACGTCCTCCGGCTGCTGCCAGAGCCCCGCGAATATCTCCTTGTAGGCGCGGGCCACCCGGGCCGGCGTCTCCAGCAGGCCCTCGCGGTCCGGGTCCTCGCCCACGGCGATCAGCAGCTCGCGCACCGCGTTCTCGGCGCGCTTCTGGTCGAAGTGCCCGACGGCGGGCTCACCGTCGAGAGTCACCGGGTCGATCATGCGGGCCTCGCTTGCCTCATTGCCAGTGGGTGGTCGTTCGTCGGGCACCGGGCCCGGCAGCACGAATGCCGCGCCTCCAGGGTACAAACCCCGGTGGCGCGGCATTCATTCCGTACGGGCGGCCGCTCAGCTCTCGGTGGAGCCCTCGGCGGGCGGCAGCTTCATGACGTCCACCGGGGCGGCCTCGTGGGAGGAGGCGACGCCGTTGGTCAGCGCCAGCTCCTTCGGGGACTGCACCGGCGGGCGGGTGGAGGGGGTGCGGCGGGAGGAGCCCGTCCACGCGGGGCGGGCGGGGCGCTTCACGATCGTGGAGAAGATCTCGGCGATCTGCTCCTTGTTCAGCGTCTCCTTCTCCAGCAGCTCCAGCACGAGGTTGTCGAGCACGTCGCGGTTCTCGACCAGGATCTCCCAGGCCTCGTTGTGCGCGTTCTCGATGAGCTTCTTGACCTCCTCGTCCACCAGCCCGGCGATCTCCTCGGAGTAGTCGCGCTGGTGGGCCATCTCGCGGCCGAGGAACGGCTCGGAGTCGCTGGAGCCGAACTTGATCGCGCCGAGGCGCTCGCTCATGCCGTACTGGGTGACCATCGCGCGGGCCGTGGCGGTGGCCTTCTCGATGTCGTTGGACGCGCCGGTGGTCGGGTCGTGGAAGACCAGCTCCTCCGCGGCGCGGCCGCCCAGCATGTAGGCCAGCTGGTCGAGCATCTCGTTGCGGGTGGTCGAGTACTTGTCCTCGTCCGGGAGCACCATCGTGTAGCCCAGGGCACGGCCGCGGGACAGGATGGTGATCTTGTGGACCGGGTCCGCGTTCGGCGAGGCCGCCGCGACCAGGGCGTGGCCACCCTCGTGGTACGCGGTGATCTTCTTCTCGCGGTCGGACATGATCCGGGTCCGCTTCTGCGGGCCGGCCACGACGCGGTCGATGGCCTCGTCGAGGACGAGGTTGTCGATCAGCTTCTTGTCCGAGCGGGCGGTCAGCAGGGCCGCCTCGTTGAGGACGTTGGAGAGGTCCGCGCCGGTGAAGCCGGGGGTGCGCTTGGCGACGGCCGAGAGGTCGACGTCGGGCGCGATCGGCTTGCCCTTCTGGTGCACCTTGAGGATGTCCAGGCGGCCCTGGAGGTCGGGGCGCTCGACGGCGATCTGCCGGTCGAAGCGGCCCGGGCGCAGCAGCGCCGGGTCCAGGATGTCCGGACGGTTGGTGGCGGCGATCAGGATGACGCCGCCCTTGACGTCGAAGCCGTCCATCTCGACGAGCAGCTGGTTCAGCGTCTGCTCGCGCTCGTCGTGGCCGCCGCCGAGGCCCGCACCGCGGTGCCGGCCGACGGCGTCGATCTCGTCGACGAAGATGATCGCCGGGGCGTTCGCCTTGGCCTGCTCGAACAGGTCGCGCACCCGGGAGGCACCGACACCGACGAACATCTCGACGAAGTCGGAACCGGAGATGGAGTAGAACGGCACGCCCGCCTCGCCGGCCACGGCACGGGCCAGCAGGGTCTTGCCGGTGCCGGGCGGGCCGTACAGCAGCACGCCCTTGGGGATCTTGGCGCCGACGGCCTGGAACTTCGACGGCTCCTGCAGGAACTCCTTGATCTCCTGGAGCTCCTCCACCGCCTCGTCCGCGCCCGCGACGTCCGAGAACGTGGTCTTCGGGGTGTCCTTGGTGAGCAGCTTGGCCTTGGACTTGCCGAACTGCATGACCCGGGAGCCGCCACCCTGCATCTGGTTCATCAGGAACAGGAAGACGAGGACGATGATGACGATCGGCAGCATCGACAGCAGCAGGCTGACGAAGGTCGACTGTCGCTCCGGGGTGACGGTGTAGTTGTTGGGCAGCTGGCCGTTCTTGTACGACTGCTGGAGCGTGTCGGCGATGGCGTTCGCCTGGCCGTCCGAGACGTACGAGGCCTGGAACTTGCTGCCGCTGGGGGCCTTGCCGTTGGCCTTGGCCGGCAGCTGCTGGCCGTCCTTCAGCTCGATCTTGATCAGGTTCGAGTCACCGGTGGTGAGCTGCGCCTGCTTGACCTGGTTGCTGTTGATCGCCGCAATGACCTGGCCAGTGTCCGCCGTCTTGTAGCCGCTCGAGTCCGAGACGACCTGCATCAACACGATGACGGCGAGGACGGCCAGCACGATCCACATGATCGGCGCACGGAAGTATCGCTTGACGTCCATCCATGCGGGGCGTCGCCGCCCCGTCCCTCCTGCCACTCGACGGCGCTGCGCGGCCTCGGCCGCGGCGCATCCGGTATCTGCTCATGAGAAGAGCGGTTCATTGGACCGTACCGCAGTACCACCCGCACGCGGCGGGAGCACGACGGCACGACGTATTTTCCTACCTCGGCACAACGGGTGGGAACGGTGTGCTGTTCCCACCCGTCGCCCGGACGGCGTCAGCCGCCGTAGACGTGCGGCGCCAGCGTGCCGATGAACGGCAGGTTGCGCAGCTTCTCGGCGTAGTCGAGGCCGTAGCCGACCACGAACTCGTTGGGGATGTCGAAGCCGACGTACTTGACGTCGATCTCCACCTTGGCGGCGTCCGGCTTGCGCAGCAGGGTGCACACCTCGAGCGAGGCGGGGCGGCGCGAGCCGAGGTTGCCGAGCAGCCAGGACAGCGTCAGACCGGAGTCGATGATGTCCTCGACGATCAGCACGTCCCGGCCGGCGATGTCGGTGTCGAGGTCCTTGAGGATCCGCACCACGCCGGAGGACTTGGTGCCCATCCCGTAGGAGGAGACGGCCATCCAGTCCATGGTCACCTGGGAGTGCAGCGTCCGGGCGAGGTCGGCCATCACCATGACGGCGCCCTTGAGCACGCCGACCAGCAGCAGGTCCTTCCCGGCGTAGTCCCGGTCGATCCGCTCGGCCAGCTCAAGCAGCTTGGCGTCGATCTCGTCCTTGCTGATGAGCACCTTCGCCAGGTCGGCGCCCATGTCGTTCTGATCCACCGGGGATACGTCCTCAAACGTTCGGGGTCTGTGTCGGCGGCGGCTACGCGACCGGATGCCGCTAGTCGCTCTGCCGCCGAAACACCAGCGTGCCACACCGGCGGGTCGCTTCGACCCCCCCGGGTAGGTGCAGCGGCCCCTGGCCGCGCCAGCCGGTGACCAGCAGATCGACGCTCTCCAGGTGCCGGGCGAACAGGTCGCCGGCCGGGCAGCCCGCGCGCAGCGCGGCCCGGCGCAGCACCCGGCGGCGGACCGCGGGCGGCAGTTCGGCGAGCCGGCCGACGTCCAGGGAGCCTTCGGCCGTCCGGAGGTCGCGCTCGGCGAGGGCGGCCCACTGGTCGAGCGCGTCGGCGTCGTCGCGGAACAGCCGGGCGGTGCGGGCGAGCGCCTCGACCACGCCGCCGCCGAGGTGCTTCTCCAGCACCGGCAGCACCTCGTGGCGGACCCGGGCGCGGGTGTAGGCCGGGTCGGAGTTGTGCGGGTCGTCCCAGATCGGGATGGACTGCGCCGAGCAGGCCTGGCGGGTGGCGGCGCGGTCGAGTTCGAGCAGCGGCCGGCGGTAGCGGCCCTTCTGGGCGGGCATGCCGGCCAGCGAGCGGGCACCGGAGCCGCGGGCGAGGCCGAGCAGGACGGTCTCGGCCTGGTCGTCGCGGGTGTGGCCGAGCAGGACGGCGAGCGCGCCGTGGCGGTCGGCGGCGGCGTCGAGGGCGGCGTAGCGGGCGTCCCTGGCGGCGTTCTCCGGGCCGCCGTCGCGGCCGACCCGGACGGGGACGGCCTCCACCGGGTCGAGGCCGAGTTCGCGCAGCCGGACGGCGACCTGCTCGGCGCGCTCGGCGGAACCGGCCTGCAGGCCGTGGTCGACGGTGACGGCGCCCACCCGCAGGCCGAGCTTGGGGGCCTCGAAGGCGGTGGCGGTCGCCAGGGCCATCGAGTCGGCGCCGCCGCTGACGGCGACCAGCACGAGCGGCGAGCCGGGGGCGGCGGGGGTGCGCGGCAGCCCGGAGGGGTGGCGGCGGGCGTTGCCGATCAGGGTGGTGGCGCCGGCCGGCACGAGCGCGGCGGCGGGCCGGCTCTGCGGGGCGCGGACCGGTGCGGCGACGGGGACGCCGGCCTCGGCCGCGAGGTCGGCGAGGGTGCGGCGGACGGCGAGGCGTATCGCCGCGACGGCGGGGTGTGGGCCCACGGGGTGCACTCCTTGACGGAGAGGGGGAGGGACGGCGGCCGGCCCGGGCGGCGGGGCGGGGAACCTCGCACGCTCACGGTCACCGGGCGCTCACAGATGGTCGCAGAAAGCGGCCCGCTGCCAGGCCGTGCACGCCAGCGCGGGGTCCACGGTCCCACGTACGGGTGAATGGAAAAACGTTCATTCGGCCGCCGTCGGCCCGGGTTGGGCAGGTGTGCGGTCGCCGGCGGACGGGTCAGCGGGCCACCCGGGCGACCCAGGCGGCCGGGTCGTGGATCTCCTCCTTGGTCGGCAGGGTGTTCGGCGACGTCCAGATCCGGTTGAAGCCGGCCATGCCGACCCGGTCCACCACGCCGCGGACGAAGACCGCGCCGTCCTGGTACTGGCGCAGCTTGGCGTCCATGCCGAGCAGCCTGCGCAGCACCAGGTCCAGCCGGCTGGCACCGCGGTCGCGGCGGCGCTGGAACTTCTCCCGGATCTCGGCGACGCTCGGCACCACCGCGGGGCCGACGCCGTCCATGACCACGTCGGCGTGGCCCTCCAGCAGCGACATCACCGCGGTCAGCCGGCCCAGGACCTCGCGCTGGCCGGGCGACTGGACGGCCTCCAGCAGGGTCTGCGGGCCCGAGCCGTCGCCGCGCCCGCCGAGGCCCGGGAAGCCGTCCGCGACGACCTCGCGGGCCCGCTCCAGCAGCGCGCCGGGGTCGATGTCGGTCTGCGCCAGGAAGGACTGCACCTCGGACTGGATGTGGTCGCGCAGCCACGGCACCGCGCTGAACTGGGTGCGGTGGGTCTCCTCGTGCAGGCAGACCCAGAGCCGGAAGTCGTGCGGGTCCACGTCCAGCTCCCGCTCGACCTGGACGATGTTCGGCGCGACCAGCAGCAGCCGGCCCGGGCCGGGCGGCTCGGGGCCGCGGCGCGGCTTGTCGAAGAGCCCGGCGGGGCTGTCCGGCGCCGCCGGCGGCTCGGCGGGCGCGAAGGTCTCGTACTGGCCGAGCACCTTGGTGGACAGGAAGGCCAGCAGCGCGCCGACCTCGATGCCGGTGGCCTTCTCGCCGATGCTGCCGAACACCTGGGAGCCGGCGCTCTCGCTGCGGCGGGCCTGGAGGCGGTCCACCAGCGGCTGGACGATGGTGCGGAAGCCCGCGACGTTGGCACGCACCCAGCCGGGCCGGTCGACCACCAGCACCGGGGTGGCCTCGGCGTCGGACAGCCGGGCGGGCCGGAGCCCGGTGTAGCCGCGCACGTGCTCCTCGGCCTCCAGGGCGTGCCGGCGAAGTTCGGCGACCACCTTGACGGCCTCCTCGCGAGTCACCTCCGGGCCCGGCCTGGCCAGCCGGGTGGCGGTCGCGACCGCGAGGTTCCAGTCGACCATTCCTGCTCCGCCGCTCGCGCTCGTCATGCCCTCACCGTACGTGCTCCGGGGCGGTGGAGGGAGGGAACCTGCCGTGCCGGTGCCGGGGTGCCGCGGCGGGCGGGTCAGCGGCAGCCGCAGGCGGCGATCCTGGCGACGATCCGGTCGACCGCGCCGCGGGCGTCGCCCCCGTTCGTCCGGCTCATCAGTGCGAAGACCAGCACCCGGCCGTCGGCGTCGACGACGGTGCCGGCCAGGGTGGCCACGCCCGAGAGGGTGCCGGTCTTGGCCCGGACGACGCCGGCCGCCCCGGCGGCGCCGGAGCGGGCGCCGAACCGGTTGACCAGGGTGCCGGTGAACCCGGCGACCGGCAGGCCGGTCAGCACCGGGCGCAGCTCGGGGTGGTCGGGGGCGGCGGCCCGGGCGAGCAGTTCGGTGAGGGTGATCGGCGGGATCAGGTTCTTGCTGCTGAGGCCGCTGCCGTCGTTGAGCACCACGCCCGCCGTCGGGACGGCGAGCGCCGTGAGCGCCTGGAGGGTGGCGGCGGAGGCGCCCTCGAAGCTCGCCGGCTTCCCGGCGGCGATCGCGACCTGCCGGGCGACGGCCTCGGCGAGGGTGTTGTCGGAGGTGGTGAGCAGCCGCTCGACGAGCCGCGGGACGCTCGGCGACCGGACCTCGGCGATCGCGGCGGCGCCGGCCGGGGCGGTGGTCCGCGCGGGGGTGCCGTCGACGGCCACGCCCTCGGCGCGCAGCCGGTCGGCGAAGGCCCCGGCGGCCTGCCCGGCGGGGTCGAAGACCCGGGCGGGGGCCTCGTCGGGGGACTTCGGGTCGATCCGGCCCTCGTCGACCATCAGCGGGGTGACGGCGGCGATGTTGGTGGCGTCGTGCTCGGGGTGGAGCAGCGGGCCGGTGTAGAGCGAGGTGTCGTAGCCGAGCCGGACGGTGGTGGTGCCGGCGGCCTTGAGGGCCGCCGCGGTGCGGGCGGCGAGGTCGGCGAGCGAGGCCGGGGCGGTGTCGGCGTCCACCGGCTGGCCGCCGACACGGACCTGGTCGGCGGGGAGCACGGTGAGGGTCGGGTCGCCGCCGCCGACGAGGGTGATGCTGCCGGGGTCGCTGCCGCGGACGACGGTGGTGGCGATCCGGGTGGTCGGCGGGATCAGCGCGAGCGCGGCGACGGCGGTGGCGAGCTTGGTGGTGGAGGCGGGGGTGGCCGGGGTGTTCTCCCCGGAGCCGTACAGCAGCGTGCCGGTGGTGGCGTCGGCGACCGCGAGGTTCAGCGCGGCGAGGGCGCCGTCGTGGACGGCCGGGTCGAGGGAGCGGTGCACGCCGTCGCCGGTGGGCACGCCGGCGGCGTCCGCGGCGGCGGCGAGCACCGGGCCCTTCACCGGGGCGCTGCGGTGCCGGCGGGCCGTGCCCTTGCCCGGCCCGGAATCGTTCTTCCTGTCGTCGGCGCCGGTGCCCCGGCGGTGGGCGCCGTCGGCGCCGTCGGCGCCGTCGTCCGAGCGGTGCCGGTCCTGCCGGCCGGCGGCCGGGCCGGGATCGGCCGCCGCGGTGGGTGCGGCGAGCGGTCCGGCGACCGCGAGCACCGTCGCGACGGCTCCGGCGGCGACGGCCCGGCGACCCCTCCACACCCGTGCACGCGCGTTCACCGACCGGCCCCTTTCCCGAGCACTCCCTGCCGTGCGAGACACTGGATTCTGTCAGTTTCTACCTTGGAGGAACCTTGGAGTTCGACGTCCTGATCGAGATCCCGAAGGGCTCGCGCAACAAGTACGAGGTCGACCACGAGACCGGTCGTCTGCGCCTTGACCGCATGCTCTTCACCTCGACCCGCTACCCGGCCGACTACGGCTACGTCGAGGGCACGCTCGGCGAGGACGGCGACCCGCTGGACGCGCTGGTCATCCTGGACGAGCCGACCTTCCCGGGCTGCCTGATCAAGTGCCGCGCCATCGGCATGTTCCACATGACCGACGAGGCCGGCGGCGACGACAAGCTGCTCTGCGTCCCGGCGACCGACCCGCGCTGGGAGCACCTGCGGGACATCCACCACGTCTCGGAGTTCGACCGCCTGGAGATCCAGCACTTCTTCGAGGTCTACAAGGACCTGGAGCCCGGCAAGTCGGTGGAGGGCGCCAACTGGGTCGGCCGCGCCGAGGCCGAGGCCGAGATCACGGCCTCGATCAAGCGCCTGGAGGAGCAGGGCGGCCACTGAGCCGTCCCTCCCCTCGGTTCTCCGGGGTGACGCGAGGGCCGGGGCGGGCAGCACATGTGCTGTCCGCCCCGGCCCTCGTGCGTCCGCGGGCGGTGTCAGTCCGCGTCGTCCAGCCGGAAGCCGACCTTCAGTCCGACCTGGTAGTGCTCGATCCGGCCGTCCACGAGGTGTCCGCGGACCTGGGTCACCTCGAACCAGTCCAGGTTCCGCAGGGTGCGGGACGCCCGGTCGATGCCGTTGCGGATCGCCTGGTCGATGCCCTCGGCGGAGGAGCCGACGATCTCGGTGACTCGGTAGACGTGGTCGGTCATGGCGCATCTCCCAGCGGTGGGTGACGAGGGACGGTGTGCGGGCCCTCGTCCACCGTGCCGCAGGACGCCGCGGCCCGCGCGCCGAGCGGGCGCCTGCGGGCCGCGGCGCGGCCGCCCGGGGGACGCCCGGGCGACCGCTGCGTCGGTGTGGTGCTGTGCGGTGCCGTGCTGTGCGGTGCCGTGCCGGTGCGGGGGATTCAGAACGCGGCGCGGACCTCGCCCACCACCGCGCCGCCGCCGTGCAGCGGCTCGGCGCCGATCCGGTCCAGCACCTCGTGCTCGACGCCGAGGCGGCGCAGCGCGGCGGCGAGCACCGGCCCGCGGGCCCGCTCGGCACCGTCGTCGATCTTGAAGGCGAGCGCCCGGCCGTCGGCCAGCGCGACCACCTGGACGGCTTCGGCGCCCATCTTGGAGAGCGTGCCGGGCACCGCCCGCATCAGCCAGGTGTCGGCGCGGCGGGTGCCGGCCACGTACTCGGGGTGGGCGCGCATCGCGTCGGCGACGCGGCGCTGCGGGGTGCCGGGGTCGGAGAGCACCAGCGAGCGGTAGCCGCGGGCCAGGCCGGTCAGCGAGACGGCGAGCAGCGGGGCGCCGCAGCCGTCGGTGCCGACGTGCGCGACGCGCTCGCCGGTGGCCTCCTCCAGGGCCTCGCGGGCCAGCACCTGGATCGGGTGGGCGGCGTCGAGGTACGCGGCGGTGTCCCAGCCGTTGGCGGCGCTGGCGGCCAGCCAGCCGGCGTGCTTGCCGGAGCAGTCCATCATGATCGGCGCGGCGCTGCCGCCGGAGCGCAGCAGCAGCTCGGCCTCGACCCGGTCGAGCGGGAGGTCCGCCGGGGTGCGCAGGGCCTCCTCGGTGAGGCCGGCGGCGGCGAGCACGGCGCGGACGGCGTCGCGGTGGAAGTCCTCCGCGGAGTGGCTGGACGCGGCCAGGGCGAGCGCCTCGCCGTCCAGGGCGAGGCCGGCCCGCAGGGTGGCCACCGCTTGGAAGGGCTTGGCGGTGGAGCGCGGGAAGACCGGCGCCTCGGGTGCGCCGAGCGCGTACTCGACCGAGCCGTCGGCGGCGAGCATCACCAGGGAGCCGCGGTGGCGGCCCTCGACGAAGCCGGAGCGTATGACCTCGGCGAGGGCGGGCAGGGCGGACTGGGGCATGGAGACTCCTGACGGCGAGTGCACTGGGTGAGGGTGGCCCGGCCGCCGCCCGCTCCTCAGCCTCCCGTGAGCAGGTCGTCGACCCGTGCTTCCCCTTCACGGTACCTGCGGGTGATTTCCGCACTGCAGTCGTCCGCCGTCCGCTGCAGCACCTGGCGCCGGCCGGAGACCTCGCGCTCGTGCCGCGAGAGCCGCTCGACGGCGGACAGCAGGGCGGAGGTGGGGCGTGCCGCGAGGTCGGCGAGCCGGACGTCGCCCATCAGTGCGTCGGCCTCGCGGCGGTACTCGGCGCCGCGGGGCGGGCCGAGCGTCACGTGCCGGGCCGGGCGGCGGACGGGGGAGGGCAGGTCGGCCAGGATCGCCGGCAGCCGGTCGAGCAGGTCGGCGGAGGGCTGCGGGGCGAGGTCGTGCGGCACCCGGCGGCGGGCGAGCTCGGCCCGCAGGATGTCCATCCGGCCCTGCAGCAGGCGGCGGAGGTACGAGAGGTCGGCCTCCTGCTCCTGTGCGTCCCGCCGGAGCGTCCGTAGCTGGTCCAGGCCCAGCCCGCCGATGTCGCTCGCGTCCATCCACCACCTGCCGTTGTTCCTGCGTCCCGGGCCGTGCTGCCCGTACCCGAACACGACCGGCCGCCCCGGGGAGTTCCCTGCGGGCGCCGGTGCCACCCGCTCGGGCTAGCGGCGCCGGGGACCTGGTCGGTCCACGGGCCGTGCGTGGGCGGCGTCGGACAGCGTGCCACCCCGGCGGGCGGCCGCGCACCGCCCGGCACCCGAACGGCCCCCCTGGCGAACCGCCATGGCTGGTACGACAATTGGCGTCCGCTCGCTGACCTGCGCCGACCTCGGCGCACGCGCGCGCCACCCGGCGCACGCCGAGGCGCCGCGCGCCTCCGGCAGAATGGCGGCATGCGAGCAGTGGTGCAGCGGGTGTCGGAGGCGGCCGTCCGGGTGGACGGCGAGTGCGTGGGCGCGATCGAGGGGCCGGGCCTGTGCGTGCTGGTCGGCGCGACCCACGAGGACACCCCGGCGAAGGCCGCCCAGCTGGCCCGCAAGCTGTGGACGCTGCGGCTCTTCCCCGGCTCCCCCGAGCTCTCCTGCGAGGAGCTGGGCGCACCGCTGCTGGTGATCAGTCAGTTCACGCTGTACGGCGACGCCCGGAAGGGCCGCCGGCCCACCTGGAACGCCGCCGCGCCCGGCCCGGTCGCCGAGCCGCTGGTGGACGCGGTGGTGGCCGAGCTGCGGGCGCTGGGCGCCAAGGTGGAGACCGGGCGGTTCGGGGCGGACATGAAGGTGTCGCTGGTGAACGACGGGCCGTTCACCGTGCTGCTGGAGGTCTGAGCCCCTCCGGCCGCGGTGGGGGCGCCCCTACTGCGGGACGATCACGTCCTGGGTGCCGGGCACGCCGTCGGCGAGCAGCACCGCGTCCACCGGGACGTTCCGCTTGACCAGCGCCATGGCGATCGGCCCGAGTTCCCAGTGCCGGGCCGAGGAGGTCACGAAGCCGAGCGCACGGCCGTCCTCGCCGTCCGAGGCCAGCCGGACCTGGGCGCCGTGCTGCGGCAGCTTCTCCTCGGTGCCGTCGAGGTGCAGGAAGACCAGCCGGCGCGGCGGGCGGCCGAGGTTGTGCACCCGGGCGACCGTCTCCTGGCCGCGGTAGCAGCCCTTCTGCAGGTGGACGGCGGTGGCCAGCCAGTCGACCTCGTGCGGGATGGTGCGGTGGTCGGTCTCGAAGCCGAGCCGCGGCCGGTGGTCCTCGATCCGCAGCGCCTCGTACGCCCAGACGCCGGCCGCCGGCCCGTAACCGGCCGTCAGCTCCTCCAGCTCGGACCGCGGCACGAACAGCTCGCGTCCGTACGGGAGTTCCCGGACGGCCGCGGCGCCCTCCGCGGACGCGGCGGAGCCGGCCGGCAGGTGCACCACGGCGAGGTCGGCGGTCGCGTCGGCGATCTCCACCCGGTAGAAGAACTTCATGCTCTCCAGGTAGGCGATCAGCGCCGGCGCGGTGCCGGGCTCGACGTGCACCCAGGTGGTCCCGCCGTCGTCGACCAGGTAGAGGGCGTGCTCGACGTGCCCGTTCGGGGAGAGGATCAGGGCGTCCGCGGCCTGCTGCGGGGGCAGCGCGCTGACGTGCTGGGTGAGCAGCAGGTGCAGCCAGGAGAGCCGGTCGGCACCGCTGACGGTGACCACCCCGCGGTGCGAGAGGTCGACGAAGCCGCGGCCGGCGGCGAGCTCGCGCTGTTCCCGGAAGAAGTCGCCGTAGTGGGCGGCGACGCCCTCGTCGGGTCCCTCGGCGGGGACGGCGCCGGGCAGGTCGAGCAGCGGGCTCTTGGTTCCGGTCATACCGGCCAGCTTACGACTGCGTGCCGCCGCGCTTTTCGGTGCAGTCGGCGCAGCGGCCGAAGATCGCGAAGTGCTTGAGGTCGGTGTCGAAGCCGTGCTCGGCACGCAGGCTCTCGATCAGCGGGGCGGCGATCGCGGTGTCGGTCTCGGTGACCTTGTCGCAGTCCCGGCAGACCAGGTGCAGGTGGGTGTGGCGGCCGGCCAGGTGGTAGGTCGGGGCGCCGTGGCCGAGGTGCGCGTGGGAGACCAGGCCGAGTTCCTCCAGCAGCTCCAGCGTCCGGTAGACGGTGGAGATGTTGACCCCGCTGGCGGTCTTGCGGACGTGGCCGAGGATCTCGTCCGGGGTGGCGTGGTCCAGCACGTCGACCGCCTCCAGGACGAGCTGGCGCTGCGGGGTCAGCCGGTAGCCGCGCTGCCGCAGGTCGCTCTTCCAGTCGGTGGGGGTTTCGGTGTTCGCCACGGTAGGTCCCTGCCCGTTGGAGGTGATGGGACAAGTGTAGGGACCGACCCCGGGGTCGGTCCCTACCTCGTGCGGTCCCGCGGACCGGGCCGGGCGGGCCCGGCGGCCGGTCAGCGGAAGAACGCGATGCCGTCGTCCGGCAGGTCGTTGATGTCCTGGATCAGCTTCGCCGGGCTCAGCACCTTCTTGAGCTGCGCGGACATGTACGGCCGCAGCGGAACCTCGGGGGCGGCCTTCTCGCCGACCCAGAGGAGCTCCTCCTTGACCATGCCGTACAGGCGCTTGCCGCCCGTGTAGGCCGGGGCGCCCTCGATCCGGGCGACCGCGTCGGTGGCGAGGTCGATCTGCGGCTTGCCGTCGTGCAGCTTGCCGTACCAGATCTCCACGGTACCGTCGTCGCGGACGGACGAGACCTCGATCTCGCGCTCACCGGACGTGCCGTGCTGGTTGCTGGTGATCCGCCAGAAGGAGTGCTCGTTCTCCAGCGGACGGACCTTCTCGCCCTGTTCGTCCAGGACCCAGGTGCGGGAACGGAACTCCAGGAACGGCCGGCCGTCGTGCCGGAAGACGACCTCCTGGCCGAAGTTGCACTTCTCGGTGCCCGGGAAGTCGTGGACGCCGGCGCCCTCCCACGTACCGAGGAGGAAGGCCAGCGGGACGACGTCACGGTGGAGGTCGGAAGGGATCTCGATCATTTTCCTGCTGCTGTCGTCGGAGTCTGCTGACTCCACACGTTACGGCAGTCGGGCGGCGTCAGCGCTGGCCCTGGTAGAGCTTCATCACCGAGAAGATGGCGAACCAGGTGATCAGGACGGCCATCAGCGCGAGCAGACTGTCGAAGAAGATTTCCAGACCGGACACGAGGCGCTCCATTGCGGGCGGGCGGACAGATAGACGAATGACGTCGCGAGTCTATCGGCCGCCCTCCGGCCGGTCTCGGTGAGCCCCGCCACGCCGTCGATAGTCTGGGCGGCATGTCGAAGAAGCTGGTCATCAAGGTCACGGCCGGGGCGGACGCGCCGGAGCGCTGCTCGCAGGCCTTCACGGTGGCGGCGGTCGCGGTCGCCAGTGGGGTCGAGGTGTCGCTCTGGCTGACCGGGGAGTCGTCCTGGTTCGCGCTGCCGGGCCGGGCGGCCGAGTTCGAGCTGCCGCACGCCGCGCCGCTGCCGGAGCTGCTGGAGTCGGTCCTCGCGGCGGGCACGGTGACGCTGTGCACCCAGTGCGCGGCGCGCCGGGACATCGGCGAGAAGGACACCGTCGAGGGGGTCCGGATCGCGGGCGCCCAGGTCTTCCTGAGCGAGATCATGGCCGACGGGGTACAGGCGCTGGTCTACTGACGCGGCTCGTGGTCGGGGCGGTCCCGGTCGTGGCCGGGCCGGTCCCACCGCGGGTCGTCCCAGCGCGGGTCGTTCCACCAGTCGTCGTCCGGGTCGCGCTTGTTGGCGAAGACCGCGGCGAGCGGCGGGATGACCATGGCGAACAGGCACATCCCGACCGCGGCGGGCACGGACCAGAGCCGCACGACGCCCCAGGCCAGGACGAACATGCCGAGGCAGACGCCCATCATGACGAAGTAGCGGACGTGCCGCCGGTGTGCCTGCACACCTCCAGGGTATGGCCGTGGCCCCCTGCTCGGCAGGGGGCCACGGCACCGGTCGTCGGCGGTCAGACCGCGATCGCGACCTCGGTGAACTCGCCCTGGGCGGCCACGACCTGGCGGTCGACGGTCGCACCCGGCACCAGCGCACGCAGCGTCCAGGTGCCCGGACGGGCGAAGAAGCGGAACTGTCCGGTCGCCGAGGTGGGCACCTCGGCGGTGAACTCGCCGCCCTCGTCGAGCAGCCGCACGTAGCCGTTGACCGGCTCGCCGTCGCGGGTCACCGAACCCTGGATGATCGTCTCGCTCGCCACGTCAACTCCTGCCAGGTCCGGGCCGCCGGCCTTCGCACCGCACATGTCTTGTCTTCCCTTCCTACGGTTCGAGCCGGGGCTCAGTTGCTGCCGAGCTCGATCGGCACGCCGACGAGGCTGCCGTACTCGGTCCAGGAGCCGTCGTAGTTCTTCACGTTCGGCTGGTCGAGCAGCTCGTGCAGCACGAACCAGGTGAGCGCGGAGCGCTCGCCGATGCGGCAGTAGGCGATGGTGTCCTTGGCCAGGTCCACGCCCTCCTGCTGGTAGAGCGCACGCAGCTCGTCGTCGCTCTTGAAGGTGCCGTCGTCGTTGGCGTTCTTGGCCCACGGGATGTTCTTGGCGCTCGGGACGTGGCCCGGACGCTGCGACTGCTCCTGCGGGAGGTGGGCCGGGGCGAGCAGCTTGCCGGAGAACTCGTCGGGCGAGCGCACGTCGACCAGGTTGAGGTTGCCGATCGCGTTGACCACGTCGTCGCGGAAGGCGCGGATCGAGCTGTCGACGGCCTTCGCCTTGTACTCGGTCGCGGCGCGCTCGGGCACCTCGACGACCAGCTCGCGGGAGTCGAGCTCCCACTTCTTGCGGCCGCCGTCCAGCAGACGGACGTCGCCGTGGCCGTACAGCTTGAAGTACCAGTAGGCGTACGAGGCGAACCAGTTGTTGTTGCCGCCGTAGAGCACCACGGTCTGGTCGTTGGCGATGCCCTTGGCGCTGAGCAGCGCCTCGAAGCCGGCCTGGTCGATGAAGTCGCGGCGCACCGGGTCCTGGAGGTCGGTCTTCCAGTCGATGCGGACGGCGTTGCGGATGTGGTTCTTCTCGTAGGCGGAGGTGTCCTCGTCGACCTCGACGATGACGACCTTCGGGTCGTCCAGGCGGGCCTGGACCCAGTCGGCGTCGACCAGGACGTCGCTGCGGCTCATGGTGATGTCTCCATCCGGGGGCGGTTGGCGGAAGGCTGCTGTGGGTGCCCGCGGGCCCGGGTTCCGACCGGGTGTCCACAGTTCGGACACCGCAGGTCGTGGGCCTGACGGGCGGTTCGGGTCAGAGGTGCCGGGGGCCGGCGGTCCGGGAGCGGGCCGCACGGGGCCGGCATGCGGGGCGGGCGGGGCCTGACGGGCTGGTCAGAGCTGCCCGGTCAGCGCATTCGACACAGGCAGGTGGACACGCGGCACAGGTCTACCGCCCGCCGCTTCGTGAGATCCGCCTGTCGCTTCATGCCGACGATGCTAGGGACACCGCGGGCTCGCTGTCATCAGCGTGTCGAATAATGAGACCAGATGGCCCGAATGCTGGGATTTGCCGATTTACCGCCCCTGCGGCCAGCACGAATGCCGCCCCGGCACGACCGGAACGGGGCCCGGGGCATCGGCGCAAACGGCATTGCTGGACAGCGCGTCTCGCAGTGCGGGACGGGAGGGGTGGGGGAACGGGGCGGCGGCGGCGCCTCGACCGGCGGATCAGCCGATCACGCGGACGTTCTCGCCCTGGAAGGTGAGCTGGAGGCCGTCCGGCTGCGGCACGGCGCCGGAGAGGTTCAGGCCGGCCGGCAGCTCGGTGAGGGTGAAGCTGCGCGCGCCCAGCTTCCCGCCGAGCGCGCCGTTCAGCACCGATGCCATGCCGGTGAGCTTGAAGCCGTCCGCGGTGATGGTGTTGCCCGAGCTGTGCACGTCGCCCTGGCCGACGGACACGCCCATCAACGAGGCCTTGACCTTGCCGGGGCCGCCGTACGACAGCTCCAGGCGGTCGGCGCCCGGCACGCCCGACTGCGGCGCCGCCAGCCGGGCCGCGTCGGCGTAGCTGATCAGCCCGGTGCCGCTGCCGTGGCGGACGGTGGCGCTGCGGTAGTCGTCGCCGACGGACACCCCGGACAGCCGGGCGCTGAAGGAGCGCAGCGCCACCTGCTGGCTGCCGTTGCCGACCGTCATGCCCTCGCCGGAGAGCCGGACGTCGTCGAACTCCTTGGCGAGGGCCTGGGTGAGGAACGGGAAGCCGTCGATGTGCACGGCCGGGCGCTGGGCCATCCGGCCGCTGCCCGCCAGCCGGTCGGCGGCCTCGTCCTCGGCGACGCCCACGGCCACCCGGTCCGCGCCGACCAGCAGCCCGGCCAGGGCCGCCAGGCCGATCGTCGCCTTCAGCCAGCCGCGCATCATGTCTCCCGGTGGTCGCTCCGTGTCGCCGTGCCGTCCGGAGTGCTACGACGATCGGCCGACCCGTGCGGTTCCTGACGGCCGGACTCAGCCGCCGGCGAACGGCGGGAGCACCTCGACGGTGCCGCCCTCGGTGAGTGCGACCCCGGCGCGGTCGCGGGTGCCGACCTGCTCGCCGTCGACCAGGAACGAGCAGTGCCCGAGCACCTGGAGCAGCCGGGGCCGGTCGGCGTGCCGCTCGTGCACCGCGGCCAGCGCCTCGGCGAGCGTGGCGGCCTCGTACGGCTCCTCGGCGGTGCCCGCCTCGGCCTTGGCGGCGGCCCAGTAGCGGATCGTCCCGGTCACCCGTGCGGCGGCCGGGGCCACTCCCCCGGGTGAAGCAGCGGCGGTGGTGCCCATGGCAAGCCCTCCTCGTCGTCCCTCGCCCGGTGCAGCGGCCCGGCTCCGTCCGCCGGCCCGCCCACGCCAAGGTGTACACGTACGGTGCGGCCGGTGCTGCACCCATGATGGACCGGACGGCCGCCGGGACGTCAACGCCCCGGCCCGGACGGGCGGACGGCGGGCCTCCGCGAGGGCCGGGGGCGCACGCCGCGTGATCCAGCACTCGCCGCGCGCCCCTCCCGGAGCTGGGCGTGGTCGGCTATTCTCGAGGCGTAAGGGATCCGGGCAGAGTCGCCCCCGGGTCCTTTTGTGCTTTCAGGACGCCAGTACGGACGTTCTTGCGAACGGCGCACCACCCGCGCCGGAGGCGGGAACACCCCGAGGACAACGGCACGACGGAGTGCCCGCGGCCCGACGGGGCGTCAGGACCGGCGCCGGGCCTCACCCGGCGCGGGAGCAGACCGGAAGGTTCGCGGATGGGCAGGGCAGGAACGGTACGCCGGGGGTCGCGGGACCCCTCGCGTCCGCACCGCTGTGCCGTGCGCACCCGCGAATCCACCGGAGCTCCCCCCGGACGCCCTGCGAGCGCATCCTCCACCTTCACCGCCGCCGCGCCGCCCGGCCCCCGCCGCAGGCGCAACGCGACCGCGACGACCCGGAAAGGGGACTACCGGGTATGAGTTCTCTCCTCCTGCTGACCAACGCCCTGCAGCCGTCCGCCGAGGTGCTGCCCGCACTGGGCCTGCTCCTGCACAACGTCCGGGTCGCTCCGGCCGAGGGATCGGCCCTGGTCGACACCCCGAGCGCCGACGTGATCCTGGTCGACGGCCGGCGCGACCTGCCCCAGATCCGGAGCCTGTGCCAGCTGCTGCGCTCCACCGGCATCGGCTGCCCGCTGGTGCTGATCGTCACCGAGGGCGGCCTGGCCGCGGTGACCGCCGAGTGGGGCATCGACGACGTGCTGCTCGACACCGCGGGGCCGGCCGAGGTCGAGGCCCGGATCCGGCTCGCCATGGGCCGGCTCCAGGTCACCGCCGACGACTCCCCGATGGAGATCCGCAACGGCGACCTGTCGGTCGACGAGGCCACCTACTCGGCCAAGCTCAAGGGCCGGGTGCTGGACCTCACCTTCAAGGAGTTCGAGCTCCTCAAGTACCTCGCGCAGCACCCCGGCCGGGTCTTCACCCGCGCCCAGCTGCTGCAGGAGGTCTGGGGCTACGACTACTTCGGCGGCACCCGCACGGTCGACGTCCACGTCCGGCGGCTGCGGGCCAAGCTCGGCGTCGAGCACGAGCAGCTGATCGGCACCGTCCGCAACGTCGGCTACCGGTTCGTCGTCCCGGACAAGGCGGACAAGGGCGGCGACCGGTCCGGCGCCGAGCAGCACGCCGCCGCCGTCCAGGAGGCCTGAGCCCGCGGGCGGCGGCCGGCACCCGCGTCCGGCCGTCGCCCGCGAGGCCCCCGGTGTCCGGCTTGTCCGGATAGGGGCGGGGTGCACCCTCCCGCGGCCGACAGGTGACCCTCCGGTACGTGAGACTCCTCCTACCGTCCCCCTGCCACCCGCGTAGACTCCCTCCGTGGCCAAGGTGACGCGCGACGATGTAGCCCGACTGGCTGGGACCTCGACCGCGGTCGTCAGCTACGTGATCAACAACGGACCCCGACCGGTCGCCCCGGCGACCCGCGAGAAGGTCCTCGCGGCGATCGAGCAGCTCGGCTACCGGCCGAACAGCGTCGCCCAGGCGATGGCCTCGCGCCGCACCAACCTGATCGGGATGGTCGTCCCCGACGCCCGGCAGCCCTTCTTCGCCGAGATGGCGCACGCGGTCGAACGCGCCGCCTCCGAGCGCGGCAAGCTCGTGCTGATCGGCAACTCCGACTACGTGGACGACCGCGAGGTCCACTACGTGCGGGCCTTCCTCGGCATGCGGGTCGCCGGACTGATCCTGGTCAGCCAGGGCCCCTCGCAGCGGGCCGCCGAGGAGTTCGCCGCGATGGAGGGCGCCAAGGTCGTGCTGCTGCACCGCCGGCCCGAGGCGATCGACGACGTCGCCGTGGTCACCGACGACGTCGGCGGCTCCGAGCTCGCCGTCCGCCACCTCCTGGAGGTGCACGGCCACCCGTACGTGGTCTGCTTCGGCGGCCCCGTCGAGTCCCCCGCCCCCGGCGACCCGGTCATCGACCACGTCGAGGGCTGGCAGCGCGCCATGGCCGCGCACGGCCTGCCGGCCGAGCCGCACCTGGTCGACGCGCCGTTCCACCGCTACGGCGCCTACGAGGTCGCCCTGGAGCTGCTGCGCTCCCCGAACCGGCCGCCGGCGATCTTCTGCTCCACCGACGACCAGGCGATCGGCGTGCTGCGGGCCGCCCGCGAGGTGGGCCTGAAGGTGCCGGAGGACCTCGCCGTCGCCGGTTTCGACGACGTGCCCGAGGCCGCCCTCGCCGACCCGCCGCTCACCACCGTCGCCTCCGACCGCGACGCGATGGCCCGTGCCGCGGTCGACCTGGTGCTCGACGACTCGCTGATGGTGCCCGGCTCGGACACCGAGCGGGTGCGCAAGTTCGAATCGCGCCTGGTCGTGCGGCGTTCCTGCGGCTGCAACGGCCGGTAGCCCGCACCTGCGGCCTGACCAGGCTTTATGAGAACCTGACGGGCTTCTCGGACCGTTCTGAGCGCGTTCTCATCAAGCCTTCATCCGCCGGGCGGAGCGTGGTCGTCATGAGCGACCCGTACCGCAGCAGCGAGGACCCGTACCGCACCGCCGACGGCCACCTGGTGTGGCCCGGCGCGCACCCCGCTCGGCCGGCCCACGAGCCGACCGCGCACCCGGCCGACGCCCACCAGGAGCCCGTGCCCGGACCCGCCGGACACACCGCCGACGGCGGGCAGCTCCCGCCGCCGTACACCGCCGCCTTCGCGGACCCGCCCGAGCCGCCCGTACCGCCCGAGGGCCCCGGCGCCGCCGCGGCGGCCGGCTCCGGCGGCCACGCCCGGCGCGGCTTCCTGCGCGGCCGGCTCGCCCTGGCCGCGGCCGTCGCCGCGGTGGCCGCCGTGCTCGGCGGGGTCGCCGGCGGCGTGGTCACCAAGGCCGGCGGGACCACCGCCGCGGCCACCAGCACGGTGGTCAGCCCGGTCGCCGCCAGGTCCGACGGCACCGCCGACGTCACCGCGATCGCCGGCGCGGTCTCCCCCAGCGTCGTCCAGATCACCGTGCAGGACGGCAGCGGCACCGCCACCGGCACCGGCGTCGTGCTCACCGCCAAGGGCCAGATCCTCACCAACTACCACGTCATAGCGGGCGCGGTGGACGGCGGGCGGATGACCGTCACCTTCAAGGACGGCAGCACCGCCGAGGCCACCGTCACCGGCACCGACAAGTCCCTGGACGTCGCCGTGATCACCGCCTCCGGCGTCAGCGGGCTCACCCCCGCCGTCCTCGGCGACTCCTCCGCCGTGCGGGTCGGCGACCCGGTCGTCGCCATCGGCAACCCCGAGGGCCTCACCGGCACCGTCACCTCCGGCATCATCAGCGCCGAGAACCGCGAGGTCACCGTCCAGGTCGACGAGGGCACCACCCGCGGCAACGGCGGCTTCGGCTTCCCGCAGCTGCCCGGCTACCAGGGCGGCTCCGGCTCCAACGGCTCCAACGGCTCCGGCAGCTCCGGTGATTCCGCCACGTACAAGGCGCTGCAGACCGACGCCGCGCTCAACCCCGGCAACTCCGGCGGCCCGCTGATCAACGCCAACGGCCAGGTCATCGGCATCAACTCGGCCATGTACTCGGCGAGCGGCTCCAACTCCACCGCCGACTCCAGCAGCGCCGGCAGCGTCGGACTCGGCTTCGCCATCCCGATCGACACCGTCAAGCAGGTCCTGTCGGACATGCAGTCCGGCCGGAACCTGTGACCGCACACCCCCCGCACCCGGGCGCCTCCCGCAGGACAATGGCAGCACCCCCGCAGCACCGCCCCCACGAGAGCCAGAAAGGGCCCCAGCCCATGACTCCCCCCGCCGACGACCGCACCCCTGCCGAGACCGCCGGCCCCGGCCCCGCGCGGCTCCTCGTGGTCGACGACGAGCCCGCCCTGCGGGACGCCCTGGAGAGCAGCCTCGCCTTCGAGGGATACGAGGTCACCACCGCCACCGACGGCTTCGAAGCACTGGAGGCCGTCGAACGCGACCGGCCCGACCTGGTGCTGCTCGACATCATGATGCCGCGGATGGACGGCCTCACCGCCGTCCGCCGGATGCGCTCGCGCGGCGACACCGCGCCCGTGCTGATGCTCACCGCCCGTGACGCCGTCGGCGACCGCGTCACCGGCCTCGACGTCGGCGCCGACGACTACCTCGCCAAGCCCTTCGAGCTCGACGAACTGCTCGCCCGGGTCCGCGCCCTGCTCCGCCGCAGCGCCCTCGCCAGCGAGGCCGCCGCCCGCGCGGCCGCCGCCGAGGACGACGGCGAGGTGCTCTCCTTCGCCGACCTGCGGATGAACACCGCCACCCGCGAGGTCACCCGCGGCGGCAAGCCGATCGAGCTCACCCGGACGGAGTTCATGCTGCTGGAGATGTTCCTCGCCCACCCGCGGCAGGTGCTGACCCGGGAACAGATCCTCAAGGCCGTCTGGGGCTTCGACTTCGAACCGTCGTCCAACTCGCTCGACGTCTACGTCATGTACCTGCGGCGCAAGACCGAGCACGGCGGCATGCCCCGGCTCATCCAGACCGTGCGCGGCGTCGGCTACGCGCTGCGGCCCGCCAGCGGCGCGGCGGCGTGAAGGCGGTCGGCCGGCTCACGGGGTGGTTCCGCGGCCGTTCGCTGCGGAGCAGGCTGGCCATGCTCACCGCCGCCGCGGTCGCCGTGGCGATCGCGCTGTCGGCACTGCTGTGCTGGTTCTTCGTCAAGGACCAGCTCTACCGGCAGGTCCGCGCCAACCTCTCCGGGGCGCCGTACGACTTCCGGACCATCGCGAACGGGCAGCTGGCCGGCGACACCCTCCCGAGCTGCGGCAGCACGCCGCAGCAGGCGCTGACCAAGTCGCAGGCCGCCAACGCCGTCTTCGCCGCCACCCACCCCAACCGGGGCGGGCCCGAGCACGGCGGGCCGAACCGCTGGGACAACCAGCTGGTGACCACGGCCGGTGTGGTCTGCCTGCCGCTCGGGGCCACCAAGGCCATTCAGACCGACCCGGGCGACAAGTCGATCCTGAACGAGCCGGACAACACGGCGCACTACCGGGACGGCGCCTTCGTCAGCGGCAAGGCCGCCGTGGTCCGGGTGACGAAGGTCTACATCGTGCCATCCCAGGAACCGGCGATCATGCTGACCGCGCAGGACGTCACCGCCGTCCAGGACTCGCTGCAGCACCTCGCGCTCGTCCTCGCCGGCGTCGCCGCGGTCGGCGTGGTCGGTGCGGGGTTCACCGGCCGGATCGTGGCCAGGTCGGCGCTCAAGCCGGTGGACCAGCTGACGGACGCGGTGGAGCACATCGCCCGCACGGAGGAGGTCGGGACGACCATCCCCGTCAACGGGAGCGACGAGATCGCGCGGCTGTCGACCTCGTTCAACTCGATGTCCACCGCCCTGCTCAACTCCCGCGAGCGGCAGACCCGGCTGATCGCCGACGCCGGGCACGAACTGCGCACCCCGCTCACCTCGCTGCGCACCAACGTCGACCTGCTGATCCGCAGCGACGACACCGGGCGGCCGCTGCCGCCGGCGACCCGCAGCAAGCTGCTCGGCAACATGAAGGCGCAGATGCAGGAGCTCACCCTGCTGATCGGCGACCTGCTGCAGCTGTCCCGGCCGGACTCGCCGAAGCCGGGTCAGAACCTCGCCGTGGTCGCCCTGCACGAGATCGCCGGGCGCGCGGTGGAGCGGGCCCGGCTTCGCGGGCCGGGACTGGCCTTCGACGTGTCGGTGCATCCCTGGTACGTGCACGGGGACGCGGCGGCGCTGGAGCGGGCGGTGATCAACCTGCTGGACAACGCGGTGAAGTACAGCCCGCCGGGCGGCACCGTGGACGTGGCGCTGACGGACGGCCGGCTGACCGTCCGGGACCACGGGCCGGGCATCCCACAGGACGAGCTGCCGTACGTCTTCGACCGGTTCTGGCGCTCGCCGTCCTCGCGGCAGCTGCCCGGGTCGGGCCTGGGGCTGTCGATCGTGGCGCAGACCGTCCGGGACACCGGGGGAGAGGTGACGCTCGGCCCCGCCGCGGACGGCGGCCCGGGTGCGCTGGCGACCCTGCAACTGCCCGGGCAGCCGACCCCTCCTCGGTAGCGGGCACGGGACGCGGACGGGCGGAGGGCGGGGCACCCCCTCAGGTGCCCCGCCCTCCGCGGCTCGTGCCGGTGCGGCGTCAGTCCTTGTCGGTGCCGTCGCCGACCAGGGAGATCCGGTCGCGGGCCGGCGGGGCCAGCGGCTTGGCGGCGGAGCTGTTCGCGCCCAGGTAGGCGTTGAACAGGTCCAGGTCGGACGGGCCGACCAGGGTGTTGGTGCCGGAGGTGAAGGCCGGGAAGCCGTCACCGCCGCCCGCCAGGAACTCGTTCGCGGCGACCCGGTAGGACGCGGCCGGGTCGATCGCGGTGCCGTTCAGCTTGATCGAGGAGACGACCACCCGGGCGGCGCCGGTCTTGGTCATGTCCAGGGTGTAGGTGAGGCCCTTGGAGACCTGCAGGATCTTCGGCGCGGCGTCGTTCAGGCCGCTGACCTGCTGCTGCAGCAGCTCGACGACCTTGGCGCCGGTGAGCGTCTTGACCTGCATCATGTTGGTGAACGGCTGGACGGTGAACGCCTCGCCGTAGGTCACCACGCCGTCGCCCTCGGCCGCGGAGGCCTTGTAGACCAGGTCCGAGCGGATGCCGCCGGGATTCATGAAGGCGATCTGCGCGCCGCCCTTGTCGGCGGGTGCCGTGCCGGCCAGCTGGGCGTCGGCGATGACGTCGCCGAGCGGCTTCTCGAGGTCGGCGGAGCCGCGCCCGTTGATGTCCGCGGAGATGTAGCCGACCGGGCGGTTGGCGATCGGCGCGGCCAGCTTGTTGTAGGTGTCGATCAGCTTGGTCATGTCCGGCGCCTTGGCCACGGTGCGGCGCACCACGTGGTTGGCGGCGGTGACCGACGGGCGGACGACGGCGCCCGTGCGCTTGTCGATCTGCAGGTTGATCTCGGTGTACAGGCGGCCGAAGGAGGCGGCGCTGGTGACCGAGCGCGGCACGCCGTTCTTGTCCGGGATGGCGCAGGCGTACGCGTTGTGGGTGTGGCCGGTGACGATCGCGCCGACCGCGGGGTCGATGTTCTTCGCGATGTCGACGATCGGGCCGGAGACGCCGGCGCCGCCCGCACCGCAGTCGTAGTTGTACGTGGTGGAGGCCGGGTAGCCGCCCTCGTGGATCAGGGCGACGATCGCGTTCACGCCCTTGCGCTTCAGCACGGCCGTGTACTTGTTGATCGTCTCGACCTCGTCGCCGAACTTGAGGCCCTTGACCCCGGCGGCGGTGACGATGTTCGGCGTGCCCTCCAGGGTGACGCCGATGAAGCCGACCTTCTCGCCGTGCACGTCGGCGATCCAGTACGGGTCGAGGATCGGGCGGCCGGTCTTCTCGTTGGTGACGTTGGCCGCCAGGTACTGGAAGTCGGCGCCCTTGAACTTGCGGCCCTTGGTGTAGCAGCCGTCGGTCGGGTGGCAGCCGCCGTCCTGCAGGCGCAGCAGTTCCTTGGAGCCCTCGTCGAACTCGTGGTTGCCCACGCTGGTGACGTCGAGGCCGAGCTTGTTCATCGCCTCGATGGTCGGCTCGTCGTGGAACAGGCCCGACAGCAGGGGGCTCGCGCCGACGATGTCACCGGCGGCGACGGTCAGGGTGTTGCGGTGGCCCTTGCGGGCGTCGCGCAGTGCGGTGGCCAGGTACTCCACACCGCCGGCCGGGGTGGAGACCACCTGGCCGGTCGCCGGGTCGACCTCCTTGACGGTGCCGGAGGAGCCGGCCGGGGGCTCGAGGTTGCCGTGGAAGTCGTTGATGGCGAGGAGCTGGAGGTCCTCGACCTTCGGCTTGTGGTGGCCGTGCGCCTCGGCGACGCTCGGCACGAGCAGCGTGCCGAGCAGGCCCGCGGCCGCGGCCGCGGCGAGCGCCGTACGGCGGTATCTGCCGGTCTGACCGGATGTGGACATGAGGGTACCCCGTACCGTCTGGGGCCCGGCGGGGGCCGGGGCCATGGTGGCATGACCAGTGAAGCCTAGGGTCAACGCGCGTAGCTGTCAGGTCTTCTGACGTAACGAGAGGGTTTCCACCAGCTGACACGTTGTTGAGCACGCGTACTCAGGCGGCGCCTGCCGCAGCGGCCGTAGCGTCACCGTCATGGAGAGCCCCGCCCGCCCCCGTCCCGCGAGCCTGACCGCCTGGTGGCTGCTGACCGCCTCCTCGGTGCTCTGGTTCACCGCCGCACTCGGCACCGCGGCGTACGCGGCCCTGGTGCTGCAGCCGTTCGCCGCACCCCGCGACGCCTCCGGGTACGCGGACGGCGAGGAGCAGTTCGTCCGCATGATCGAGACCGGGCCCGCGCTGTTCTGCGGCCTGACCTTCCTGCTGCCGGCCGGACTCGCGCTGTTCGCCTCGGGCCGGTACGCCCCCCGGGGCGACCGCGGTGCGGCGACGCTCGCGGCCGGGTACGGGTGCGCGCACGCCCTGGCCGCGGGGCTGCTGTCCTCGTGGGGGCCGTGGCAGACCGGCGCCGCCTGGCTGCTGACCGCCGCCGCGGCGACCGGCGTGCTGGCGGCCGGTGCCGCCGAAGGCCTCCGGTGAGCTCCGGCGGCCGGCGCCGCCGGGCGGTCAGATCATCGGTTCGGAGGCGAGCTGCTGCTCGGCCCGCTGGCGCTCCGCGACGGCGTCCTCGGTCATCGCCCGGTCCGTGTAGACGAGCGGCCGCTCGGACTCGGTGATGATGTGCTTGACCACCTGGACGTTGCCGTTGACGTCCCAGACCGCGATGCCGGGCGACAGGGTCGGAATGATCTCCACCGCCCAGCGCGGCAGGCCCAGCACCCGGCCGGTGGCTCTCGCCTCCTCGGCCTTCTGCATGTAGATCGTGCGGGTGGAGGCCATCTTCAGGATCGCGGAGGCCTCCTTCGCGGCCGCGCCGTCCACCACGTCCGACAGGTGGTGGACCACCGCCACGAAGGACAGGCCGAGACGACGGCCGAACTTCAGCAGGCGCTGGAAGAGCTGCGCCACGAACGGGCTGTTGATGATGTGCCAGGCCTCTTCGACCAGGAAGATCCGCTTCACCCGGTCCGGCCGCAGCCAGGTGTGCTCCAGCCAGACCCCGACGATCGCCATCAGGATCGGCATCGCGATCGAGTTCCGGTCGATGTGCGACAGGTCGAAGACGATCAGCGGCGCGTCCAGGTCGATGCCGGCCGTGGTCGGGCCGTCGAACATGCCGCGCAGGTCGCCGTCGACCAGCCGGTCCAGCACCAGCGCCACGTCCAGGCCCCAGGACTGCACGTCGCCGACGGCCACCCCCAGCGACTCCACCGAGGAGAGGTCGGGGTTGCGCAGGGTGGAGATGATGTCGTCCAGCACCGGCTGGCGGTCCTTCACCGTGGCGTGCACGTGGGCGTGCGCGGCCTTCAGCGCGAAACCGGCCCGCTCCTCCAGCCCTCGCCCCATCGCCACCTCGATGATGGTGCGCAGCAGTGACAGCTGGCCGGTGGTGGTGATCGACGGGTCGAGCGGATTGAGCTTCACCCCGCCGTCCCGGGCCGCCATCGGGTCGAGCCGGATGGACTTTATGCCGAGCGCGTTGGCGATCAGGTTCCACTCGCCGACGCCGTCCTCGCCCTGCGCGTCCAGCACCACCACCTGCCGGTCGCGGAACCGCAGCTGGCGCAGCACGTACGTCTTCTCCAGCGCCGACTTGCCGTTGCCGGACTCGCCGAGCACCAGCCAGTGCGGCGCCGGCAGCTGCTGGCCGTACAGCTGGAACGGGTCGTAGACGTAGCCCTTGCCGCTGTACACCTCGCGGCCGATGATGACGCCCGAGTCGCCCAGGCCCGGCGCGGCGGTCGGCAGGTAGACCGCCTGCGCCTGGCCGGTGGAGGTGCGGACGGGCAGACGGGTGGTCTCCACCTTGCCGAACATCAGGCTGGTGAAGGCGTCGGTGAGGTTGCCGAGCACGGGGTCCCCTCCCTCAGCGGCGGATGCCGGTCGCGAACGGCAGCGTGTTGACGAACGCCCGGTGGTGCTCGCGGTCGCACCACTCCAGCTTGAGGTAGCTCTTGCCGGCCGAGGCGCGGATGGTCCGCTTGTCGCGGGCCAGCGCCTCGGGGGTGCGGGCCGAGACCGTGATGTACCCGACCAGGTTGACGCCGGCCGCGCCGGAGGCGAGGTCGTCGCCGCGCTGGTCGACCCGGCCGGTGTGCGCCAGGTCGCGCGGGTCGACGGTGCGGTTCATCTTGGCCGCGCGGTTGGCCTCGGCCTCGTCGTTGGTCTTCTCGGTGAGCATCCGCTCGATGGCGACGTCGGTCGGCTCCAGGTCCATGGTGACGGCGACCGTGCGGATCACGTCCGGGGTGTGCACCAGCAGCGGCGCCAGGAAGTTCACGCCGACCGGGGTCAGCGGCCACTCCTTGACCCAGGCGGTGGCGTGGCACCACGGCTCGCGGGTCGCCGACTCGCGGGTCTTCGCCTGCAGGAACTGCGGGTGGGTGGCGTCCAGCTCGGCCGGCCAGGCGTTGCGCCGGCTCATCGCCTGGATGTGGTCGATCGGGTGGTCCGGGTCGTACATCGAGTGCACCAGCGAGGCCAGCCGGGCCTGGCCCAGCGGCTGCCGGACCCGGATGTCCGCCTCCGCCAGCCGGGCGCAGATGTCGGTCAGCTCACGGGCCATCACCGTCGCCAGGCCCTCGTCGTCGCGCTGCCGCCGGCCGTCCGCCGTCCGTCCCATGGCGTGCGCCTCGGCCGCCAGGTCGCGGGTGTAGTGCATGCAGGCCACCAGGTACGCGCGGTGCTGCTCGGACGAGGTCGACACCATCGACTGCAGCTGGTCGTACGACTCCTTGAGCCAGCGCGGCGCCTCGTCGTCCCCGCGGCGCTCCACGTCCTTGGCGTGCGCGTCCGGGTCCGCGGGCAGCGTCCGGGCCAGGATCTGCAGGCGGGTCACGAAGCCGTCGCCGTTCGCCACGTGCTTGAGCAGCGTGCCGAACCGGTCGACCAGCGCCTCCTGGTCCTCCGAGTCGCGCAGGCCGACGCCCGGGCCCTCGATCTCGATCGCGGCGGTGACCGTCCGGCGCTCCAGGTGCATCAGCACCCCGACCTCGTCCGGCCCGAACGGCGCGGACAGCCAGCGCAGCCGGCCCACCCCGGGCGGCGGCCCGACCTCCACCTCGCGGCCGTCCAGCCGGGTGCCCGCGTCGATCACCTCGGACTTCCAGACCGCCCGGCCGCTGCGCACCGTCCGCCGGTACGTCCGGTTGATCTCCACCCACTTGTAGAAGGTGCGGCGGCGGTACGGCACGTACACGGCCATGATCGCCAACAGCGGGAAGCCCACCAGGCCGGCGATCCGCAGCGGCAGGACCGGCATCAGCAGACCCCACATCATGCCGAGGAACGCGCCGAAGATGATCAGCACGATCTCGCCGGACTCGCGGTTGCGCCCGATCGGCGCGTTCGGCCGGGACTTGCCGATGAGGTAGGTGCGGCGCTGGTGCACGTACGGCTGGGCGTACTGGGCGCCGAACTGGCCGAGCGGTTCGCTGCTCACCCGTCACCCTCCCTTCGTGGGGTTGTTGATCGGGGCGGGGGCCGGAACGGACGGCGGGGCGGGCGGCGCCGCGGCGCGGCCGGCGTGCGCGGCGATGCCCGGCGCGATGCCGGAGCCGCCCGCGCCGGAGGAGGCGTTGGCCGCCTGCGGGCCGCCGCGCGAACCGTGCGCCGAGATGCCCTGCTTGACCAGGTTCGCCGGGCCGTTGATCATCGCCGAGCCGGCGGAGACCGCACTCGCCCGGGCGCGCCGCACCTGCTGGAGCTCGTCGCCGAAGCCGGGCACGAAGCGGTAGACGGCCGCACTGGAGAAGATCGACAGGAAGAGGATCGCGAGGCCGGAGAGCACCCGGGCGAAGTCGTCGTCGGCCCCGGCCCCGGTGGCGACCGCGCCGGCCAGGCCCAGGATGATCACGATGATCGGCTTCGCCAGGTCCACCGCCAGCATCAGGCCGGCCCAGCGGCGGACGTGCTTCCACAGCTGCTTGTCCACCAGGCCCGCGTACACGGCGGTGCCGAGCAGCGCGCCCACGTACAGCATCGCGGCCCGGATCAGCAGCTCGATCCAGAGCACGGCGGCGGCCAGCACGGCCACCAGCGACACGATGATCAGGATCAGCGGACCGCCGCCGAGCGAGCCCTTCTCCAGGGTGTCCGCGAAGCCGCCCAGGTAGGTGCCGGTGTCCGACTTGGTGCCGGCCGAGATCGCCGCCGTCAGGCCGTCCGTCGCCGAGACCACCGTGTAGAGGATCAGCGGGGTGAACGCCGAGGCCACCACCGTCAGCCACAGGAAGCCGATCGCCTCCGAGAACGCCTGCGTCAGCGGGGCACCGCGCACCGCCCGCTTGGTCACCGCCAGCAGCCACAGCACCAGCGTGATGACCGTCGAACCGGCGAACACCACCGCGTACTGCTGCAGGAAGGCGGCGTTGGTGAAGTCCACCTGCGTCGTGCCGTCGATCGCCCCCGACAGCTTGCGCACCACCCAGGCGGCGGCCTGCGCACAGCCCTTGGCCAGCGACCCGAGGGGGTCGGTGACGGTGCCGAGGCCGCCGCCGCCGCCGACCACCGTGGTGCCGGGCGGGGCGCAGACCTTGTCGGCCCCGGCCACCGGGAGGTCGACCTTGCAGGACGGGCTGGGAGTGGGGGACGGCGTGGGGTCGGCGAACACCCGGGCGGCCGTCGTCACGGCTGCCACCTGGACGGCCAACAGTGCCGTACCCACCGTGCCCGCCCGTGCCAGGAGTCGTCTCGTCGATCCGTCAGCGGGCATAGCGGAAGCCTCCGAACTGCTGGACGGCACCGGTGATCTCCTCGGCGGTCGCGGCCTGCTGGTCGCCGGGTACGGGGGCCGGACCGGCCTGGCGGCTGAAATCGGTGAGCTTCCAGTCGCTGCCCGTCCAGCGCATGGTGAGGGTGAGCGTGTACCAGTTCTCCGCCACGGGCCTGGTGGAGCCCTGTCCTGCCAGGCCGAGGAGCCCGGTGCACCACACCTCCACCTTCGTCGCCGTGTCGGCGTAGTTGGTGGTGCGGGTGCCGACGGGGACGGTGCGGCTGACGAAGGTGAGGCCCTTGGGGGCCCGGCCCTCGGCGTCGAGGCCGAAGCGGCCGTTGTTCTCGGCGGTGAAGGCGGCGTCGAGCCGTTGCTGGATCGCGGCGGCGACGGTGGGGTCGGAGACGGTGTCGACGACGGTGTGGCGGCTCGCGGTCCGGAACATCTCCGCGGAGCCGAGGGCGGTCGCGTAGTTGGCCGCGGCCGACTGGGCGCCCTGGTCGGTGTGCGGGAAGCCGTTGGCGATGCCGTTGGCGGTGGTGTCGACGGGCTTGGTGCCGCTCGGTGCGGTGGCGGCCGCACCGGCCTGGGCGCCGTCCCCGGAACCGGGGGCGGCGGTGCCGCTGCCGGCGCTGCCCGGGTCGGGCCTGCCGCGGTTGGCGACGGAGACGGCGATCACCAGCAGGGTGACCACGAGCAGGACGGTCAGCAGGGTCCGGACGGGACGCGGCTGACGTGCGGTCACCTGGTGGGAGGGCTGTTCGCCGACCGGCAGCCGCGTACGGGTGTGCGGCTGGTCGTCGGACAACGGCACGGCGGCCCTCCTGGTGCTGGGAGCCCCGCGGGGCCCCGGTGACGCGAACACGACTGTGCCGGCAGAGTCGCATGGCCGCTCTGCCGGGATGACTATCTGATCCGTACGATCGTCAGATCGCCATGCCGTAGACAATGGTGAACAGGGTGCCCAGCGATCCGATGATGAACACGCCGGTCAGTCCCGCGATGATCAGTCCCTTACCCTGCTCGGCACTGAACGTGTCACGCATCGCGGTGGCGCCGATGCGCTGCTTGGCGGCCCCCCAGACCGCGATGGCGAGGCAGGCCAGGATGGCGACCGCCATCACGACCTCGACCATCACCCGCGCCTCGGACCCGAGGCTGGCGAACGGTCCCCAGTCCGGGGCGATGCCGCCGATGATGGTGTCGATGTTGGCCTTCTTGGGTGGGTCCTCGGCCAGGTAGCCGACCACCTTGCTGTCCACGCTGCTCAGGTTCATTCCATCTCACCGCCCGATCAGGCAAATTCAAGGCCCCGGAACACGGCTTCGCGAAGGGGCAGGACCTATTCTTGGCCAGATCTGATGTCGACTTGGCTATATCTCGCGGATTGGTCGTGAGGCGCGGGACACGTACGACAGGATGTCCACCGTACGAAGGATACCGCTCACTCTTCGTATCTGTGCTGATTGCGCTGAGCAATGCCTTCCGGAACACTCGCAACTGACGCCACGTCGGGGATGGTGCTGATGGTACTCCGCAGAGCGGGCACGGCGGCCGCCGCTGCAGCGGTCGTGGCGGTCGGTTTCGTCGGAATCGTCACGGTCGGGACCTTCGCCGCGAGCGGCACGGCCCGGTCGGGCACCAACCACCTCTCGATCTCGTCGGGCACGGTGCCGACCACGTACCGGCCGCTGATCGAGAAATGGGGCACCCTCTGCCCCGAGATCTCACCCCCGATGCTCGCGGCACAGCTGTACCAGGAGAGCGGATTCGACCCGACCGCCAAGAGCCCGGCCAAGGCGTACGGCATGGCGCAGTTCCTGGAGGGCACCTGGGCCACCTACGGGGTGGACGCCAACGGCGACGGCCGGCGCGACATCTGGGACCCGGCGGACGCCATCGCCTCGGCCGCCACCTACGACTGCGCGCTGGCCAAGGACGTCTCCAACGTGCCCGGCGACCGGCAGGCGAACATGCTGGCCGCCTACAACGCCGGCCCGTACGCGGTGATAAAGGCCGGCGGGGTCCCGGGCTACCGGGAGACCCAGGGCTACGTGAAGAACATCCAGTCGCTGGCCAGGAGCTTCACCGCGCCGGCCCCGCAGACCGCGGTCGGGCTCTCCCAGCAGGCCGCGGGCGCGATCTACTTCGCGCAGACCAAGCTCGGCACGCCGTACCTGTGGGGCGGCGAGGGCCTGCCCTCGCAGCAGGGGCGCTTCGACTGCTCGGGCCTCACCCAGGCCGCGTTCGAGAGCGTCGGCATCGCCCTGCCCCGGGTGGCCAACGACCAGTGGTACGCCGGCGAGCACCCCTCCAGGGACCAACTCCGCCCGGGTGACCTGGTGTTCTTCGCGAACGACCTGAACGATCCGCGGTCCATCCACCACGTCGGGATCTACGTCGGCGGCGGCTACATGATCGACGCCCCGCACACCGGCGCGGTGATCCGCTACGACACCATCGACCAACGCGACTACATCGGCGCCACCCGGGTCACCCCGGACGGTGCCGCGGCTCTGCCCGTCCGCAACGCCGACGGTACGATCAGCGGCGGCCAGGGCCCGAAGCAGAGCTGAGCCGCCGGACCGCCCCGGGTGTGGGCGGACGGTGGACGGCGAGTCAATTTTCCGTGACGCGCGATCTCCGCGGAACCCTCCGGCCTGCTCAGAACGTTGTTGCTCCGTACCGGACCATGCCCCGGCCACGACCTGCCGGGACGGGGGACGCAGGCGGTGCAACCGGGCCGGTGCACCGGACACAGAGAGGGAGGTGCGGCGTGTCGACGCTGCTCGCCGACACGGGCAACCCCGACCTGGGCCTGCTCCGCGCGATCAACGGGCTGGCCGTCTCGGCCCCGGGGTGGCTGGACTCCGCGGTCTCGTGGATCGGCGAGTACGGCATCCTGCTCGGCCTGGCCGCGGTCTGCCTGACGGCCTGGCTGCAGGCCCGCCGCCGGCCGGACGCCCCGGTGGCGGTGGCCGGCCTGCTGTGGGCGCCGCTGGCGGTGGCGATCGCCGAGCTGGCGAACCTGCCGATCTCGGCGATCGTGGACCGGCCGCGCCCCTTCGTGGACCACCCCGAGCTGGAGGTCCTGGTGGAGGGCAAGGAGGGCACCCTCTCCTTCGTCAGCGACCACTCGGCGATGTCGATGGGCATCGCCGTCGCCCTGCTGCTGGTGAACCGCAGGCTGGGCCTGGTCGCGGGCGCGCTGGCCCTGCTGCAGGGCTTCTGCCGGATGTACATGGGCGTGCACTACCCGACGGACGTGATCGGCGGTTTCGCCCTGGCCACCGCCGTGGTGCTGCTGCTGGCGCCGCTGGCGATGGCGGTGCTGGTGCCGTTCTGCCACGCGCTCACCAGGACGGCGGCCGCGCCGCTGGTGGTCGCCCGCAGGCCGGCCCGCGGGGGTGCCGGGGACGGCCGCAGCCGTCGGCGGCGCGAGCCCGCCGCGGTCGAGCAGCCGGCTCCGGAGTCCGACCTGGCGGCCTGAGCCCCGCTCCGGCCCTCCGCCGGGCGGTCAGGCGGTGCCGTCGCGCCGGTGTTCGTCGGCGTCCCGTCGGGCGCGGTCGCGGGAGCGCCGCCCCGGGGCGAACCAGCCGCAGCTGCAGCTGGCGAAGCAGAACGATCCGCGTTCCTGGAGAGCCACCAGGTGGGCGTTGGGCGGGGCCGGCACGGACTCCGCCGGGACGTCGCTGGACACGTGCTTCACCGTAACGCGTCGACCGGGGGCGCGCGGACGATTCCGTACGCCGGGACGGCCGTAACCCTTGCGGGCCGGGCTCGTTGGGCCCTGGATAGCTCTGCCCATCCGGGGTGGCTGCTTGCCGGGCATCGGTGCCCGAGGGGGTTGTGTCGATCGTGAAGAAGCTGAAGCCCGTCCGCACCGCCGCGGCGGCGGCGCTGCTGGCCGCCGTCCTGTCCGCCTGCTCGGGCGGGGGCGCCGAGCCGCGGGGCGGCTCGGCGGACGTGCTCTCCGCCGACCCCCTGACCGCGGTGCGCTCCGCGGCCGACATCACCGGCCGGACGGGCTCGGCCCGCACCACCACCGAGCTGGTCACCGAGTCGGCGGAGAAGAAGGCCGTGTTCAACGGCACCGGCGGCTACGACTACGTGAAGCGGATCGGCACGCTGGAGATCGACGTGCCGCCCGGCGCGGCCACCACCGGCACGATCAAGGAGATCGTCCTGCCGGGCACGGTCTACCTGCAGAACAGCGGTGCCAAGGTCCCGGCCGGCAAGTGGGTCCGGCTGGACGTCCGCCAGCTCCCCGACGGCAACCTGGTCAGCAGCGGAGCCACGGACCCGGCCAGCGCCGCCGGTGCGCTGCGCGGCGCGGAGTCGGCCGAGCTGGTCGGCACCGAGACGGTCGACGGCACCGAGCTCAAGCACTACAAGGGCACCCTGGACCTCGCCAAGGCGGCCGAGGCCACCGGCGGCCGGGGCGCGGACGGCCTGCGGATGGCCGCGCAGACCTTCACGGCGAAGCAGGTGCCGTACGAGGTGTGGCTGGACGCCCAGGGGCGGGTGCACAAGGTGGTGGAGACCTTCGCCTTCGCCGGGGTGGCGGGCTCCAAGGAGGCGAAGGACCAGGTGAAGGTGGTCTCGACCACCTCGCTGGCCGATTTCGGCACCCCCGTCCGGGCGGCCGAGCCGTCCTCCGCCGACATCTACTCGCCGAAGGCCTCGGCACCTGCGAAGTGACGGCTCCGGGGGCCTGCAGCCAGGTTCCGGCCACGGGTCCTAGTGCCTGTGGCCGCAGAGATGACCCGTCCGTGCCATACGGCGGGGCGCCGCTCCTCCTTACCCTGGAGGACGGGGTACCGCCGTCCTGGCCGGGAGGCGGCGCTGGAGGGGTGGTGCAGGTGGCATCCTCGGACGGCCGCGCGGGCGGCCACGACAAGACCGCGCTCGACGAGATCGAGCTGGCCGGCGAGCTCATGATCGCCGCATCGACCAGTTCCGACGAGAAACTGGCCACCGAGCAGATCGACCGGGTGCTGCTCGACCGGGTGCCGGCGGCGCCGCGGCAGGACGGCGCCGAACGGTCGCCCGCCGGCTGACGGCGGTGCCGGGGCCGCGTCGCGCGGGTCGGGGCGGCGGCCGTCGTTCCCGCCGCCCGTGCCCGCGCTGACCGGTGTTCAGCGGGTGACCCGCGCTCAGGTGCGCAGCAGCCGGGAGATGGCGGCGGTGGCCTCGGCGACCTTGCCGTCGAGTTCGGCGCCGCCCTGCTCGGCGGCTGCGGCCACGCAGTGCCGCAGGTGCTCCTCCAGCAGCGAGAGGGCGAAGGACTGCAGCGCCTTGGTGCCCGCGGAGACCTGGGTGAGGATGTCGATGCAGTAGACGTCCTCGTCGACCATGCGCTGCAGGCCGCGGATCTGGCCCTCGATCCGGCGCAGCCGCTTGAGGTGCTCGTTCTTCTGGGCGCTGTAGCCGTGCGGACCGCCGTGCGGGTGCGCCGCGCCGGCCTCGGCGGTGACGTCGTCGCCGCCGGCCGCGGTGTCGGGGGTGCCGGCCGCGGCCCCGGGGGTCCCGGTGTCCTCGGTGCGCGTCTGAATCGTGGTCATCCGGCCCGCCTCTGTCTCCCTGGTCGCCGTCCCTGGACCTCCAGTGTCCAACACGGGAGGCTCCCCGCATGTTCCGCCGTCCGGGCGGGGAACGGATCTCCTCGTGCACGGCGGGGGCAATCCGGCCGGGGTTCCGCCAGACTGGGGAACCGCGCCAACACCCCGTTTGCACACCCGGGACGGCGAACGCCTAGAGTCGTTCAGTCCCTACCCCGCACATCGGAGATTTCCGTGCGTTTTAGCCTGACCCCGAAGGAGACGAGCTTCTACGACATGTTCGCCGCCGCGGCGGAGAACCTCGTCGTCGGGTCGAAGCTCCTGCTGGAACTGCTGGGATCAGACGTGTCGGCCCGCGCGGAGATCGTCGAGCGCATGCGCGCCGCCGAGCACGCCGGCGACGACACCACCCATGCGATCTTCCACCAGCTGAACTCCTCCTTCATCACGCCCTTCGACCGCGAGGACATCTACAGCCTCGCCGGTTCGCTGGACGACATCATGGACTTCATGGAGGAGGCGGTCGACCTGGTCGTCCTCTACGACATCGAGTCCCTGCCGAAGGGTGTCGAGCAGCAGATCGAGGTGCTGGCGCGGGCCGCCGAGCTGACCGCGGAGGCGATGCCGAACCTGCGGTCGATGAAGAACCTCACCGAGTACTGGATCGAGGTCAACCGGCTGGAGAACCAGGCCGACCAGATCCACCGCAAGCTGCTGGCCCACCTGTTCTCCGGCCAGTACGACGCGATCGAGGTGCTGAAGCTGAAGCAGGTCGTCGACGTCCTGGAGGAGGCCGCCGACGCCTTCGAGCACGTGGCGAACACGGTGGAGACCATCGCGGTCAAGGAGTCCTGACCTCCGTGGACACGGCAGCACTCATCGTCGTCATCGGCGTGGCCTTCTTCTTCACCTACACCAACGGCTTCCACGACTCGGCGAACGCGATCGCCACCTCGGTCTCCACCCGGGCGCTGACCCCGCGGGCGGCGCTGGCGATGGCCGCGGTCATGAACCTGGCCGGCGCCTTCCTCGGTTCGGGGGTGGCGCACACCGTCTCCAGCGGCATCATCGAGACGCCCACGGGCAGCCAGGGCATGGCGATCCTCTTCGCCGCACTGGTCGGCGCGATCACCTGGAACCTGGTCACCTGGTACTTCGGCCTCCCCTCGTCCTCCTCGCACGCCCTGTTCGGCGGCCTGGTGGGTGCGGCGCTGGCCGGCGGCACCGCGGTGATCTGGAGCGGCGTCGTCGACAAGATCATCATCCCGATGGTGGTCTCGCCGGTGGTCGGCCTCGTTGGCGGCTTCCTGGTCATGCTGGGCATCCTGTGGATCTTCCGCCGGGCCAACCCGCACCGCGCCAAGCGCAACTTCCGGGTCGCGCAGACCGCCTCGGCCGCCGCCATGGCCCTGGCCCACGGTCTGCAGGACGCCCAGAAGACCATGGGCATCGTGGTGATGGCGCTCACCATCTCGGGCCACCAGACCACCGGCGACATCCCGATCTGGGTGAAGGTGTCCTGCGCGACCATGCTGTCGCTGGGCACCTACGCGGGCGGCTGGCGGATCATGCGGACCCTCGGCCGCAAGATCATCGAGCTGGACCCGCCGCAGGGCTTCGCCTCCGAGGCCACGGCGTCGACCGTCATGTACATCACGTCGTTCGTCTACGCGGCGCCGATCTCCACCACCCACGTGATCACCTCGGCGATCATGGGTGTGGGTGCCACCAAGCGGATCCGCGCGGTCCGCTGGGGCGTTGCCAAGAACATCGTGCTCGGCTGGTTCATCACCATGCCGGCGGCCGCCCTGGTGGCCGCCGCGATGTACGGCGTCGTGGACCTGCTCTTCCTCTGATCCCCGACGAGCCCGCCCGGAAGGGTGCAGGGCCCGCCCCCACATCACGGGGGCGGGCCCTGCGTACTTCGCGGCGGCACCGCCATGCAGCACCGCGAAGTAGTCGGTGGGGCTCCGGGGAGCCCGGCCCGGTCAGCCGAAGCGGCCCGAGATGTAGTCCTCGGTCGCCTGGACGGACGGGTTGGAGAAGATCCGCTGGGTGTCGTCCAGCTCGATCAGCTTGCCCGGCTGGCCGACGCCGGCCAGGTTGAAGAAGGCGGTGCGGTCGGAGACGCGGGCCGCCTGCTGCATGTTGTGGGTCACGATGACGATCGTGTACTGGGACTTCAGCTCGCCGATCAGGTCCTCGATGGCGAGGGTGGAGATCGGGTCGAGGGCGGAGCAGGGCTCGTCCATCAGCAGGACCTGGGGCTCGACCGCGATGGCGCGGGCGATGCACAGGCGCTGCTGCTGACCGCCGGAGAGGCCGGCGCCGGGCTTGTTCAGCCGGTCCTTGACCTCGTTCCAGAGGTTGGCGCCCTTGAGGGACTTCTCCACCACGCCGTCCAGCACGGACTTCTTCCGCACGCCGGCGAGCTTGAGGCCGGCCACCACGTTGTCGTAGATCGACATGGTGGGGAAGGGGTTCGGCCGCTGGAACACCATGCCGACCGAGCGGCGCACGGCGACCGGGTCGACGTTGGAGGCGTACAGGTTCTCGTCGTCCAGCATCACCTTGCCCTCGACGCGGGCACCGGGGATGACCTCGTGCATGCGGTTGAGGGTGCGCAGGAAGGTGGACTTGCCGCAGCCGGACGGGCCGATGAAGGCCGTCACGGAGCGGGGCTCGATGGTCATCGAGATGTCCTCGATGGCGCGGGTGGCTCCGTAGTAGGCGGACAGTCCGCTGACGTCGATGCGCTTGGCCATGGTCTTTCTCTTCTCTCGTCTCGTACGTCAGTCGGGTCAGCGTCCGCCCTTGGGCGAGCGCCAGCGTGCGATGCCCCGCGCGATGAGGTTGAGCCCCATCACGAAGAAGATCAGCACCAGCGCGGCGCCCCAGGCGCGGGCGTAGCCGAAGTCGTTGTTGACCATCGAGTACTGCTGCCAGATGTAGAGCGGCAGCGACTGCTGCGGTCCGTTGAAGGGGTCGCCGTTGATGGCGTCGGCGCCGAAGACCAGCATCATGACCGGCGCGGTCTCGCCGGTGATGCGGGCGACGGCCAGCATCACACCGGTGGTGATGCCGCCGATCGCGGTCGGCAGCACGATGCGCAGGATGGTCTTCCACTTCGGCACGCCCAGCGCGTACGAGGCCTCCCGCAGCTCGTTCGGGACGAGCTTGAGCATCTCCTCGGTGGAGCGCACGACGACCGGCATCATCAGGATGGCCAGCGCGAGGCTGCCGGAGAAGCCCGAGTAGTCGAAGCCGAGCAGGATGTTCCAGAGCGAGAGGATGAACAGACCGGCGACGATCGACGGCACACCCGTCATGACGTCGACGAAGAAGGTGACCCACTTGGCGAGCCGGCCGCGGCCGTACTCCACCAGGTAGACCGCGGTCAGCAGACCGATCGGGGCGGCGATCAGGGTCGCCAGCAGGACCTGCTCCAGGGTGCCGATCAGCGCGTGGTAGATGCCGCCGCCGGGGCCGGAGGAGATCACGTTCTTCATGGAGTGGGTCAGGAAGTCGCCGTCGAGCACTTCCAGGCCCTGCTGCACGGTGTAGAAGGTCAGCGCGACCAGCGGGACGACGGCCAGGATGAAGGCGACCCAGACCACCGCGGTGGCGAGCCGGTCCTTGGCCTGGCGGCGGCCCTCGACGCGGGCAGAGAGCGCGTAGCTCAGCACCACGAAGAGCGCGGCGGCGATCATGCCCCACTGCAGGTGGCTGGAGAGTCCGGCGCCGGCGCCGACGGCGCAGCCGAGGCCGATCGAGAGCAGCGCCACGCCGGCCGGCGCCCACTTGGGGAGCCGCGCGGTGGTCAGGCTGCGGCGCAGCTGCGGAGCCGAGTCCGCAATGGTGGTTGCGGTGCTCATGCGTTGGCCCCCGAGTACTCCTTGCGGCGCGCGATGATCAGTCGGGCGGCGCCGTTCACCAGCAGGGTGATCACGAAGAGGACCAGGCCGGAGGCCATGAGGGCGTCACGGCCGAACGGCTGGGCCTCGTTGAACTTGAGCGCGATGTTCTGCGCGAAGGTGCCGCCGCCGGGGTCGAGGACGTGCAGCGAGAGCACGCTGTTGGCGGAGAGCACGATGGCGACGGCGATGGTCTCGCCGAGCGCGCGGCCGAGGCCGAGCATCGAGGCGGAGATGATGCCGGGGCGGCCGAAGGGCAGCACGGCGGTGCGGATCATCTCCCAGCGGGTGGCGCCGAGGGCGAGGGCCGCCTCCTCGTGCATGCGCGGGACCTGTCGGAAGACCTCGCGGCTGACCGCGGTGATGATCGGCAGGACCATGATCGCCAGCAGGATGCCGACGGTGAAGAGGTTGCGCGGGGTGACGCCGGCCTGGGTCTGGTCGAAGAGGTACGTCCAGCCGAGGTACTGGTCCATCCACGCGGTCAGGCCGTCCATGTGCGGGACGAGGAACAGCACGCCCCACAGGCCGTAGACGATGCTGGGCACCGCGGCGAGCAGGTCGACCAGGTAGGCGAAGGGCTGTGCGATGCGGCGCGGTGCGTAGTGCGAGATGAACAGCGCGATGCCGACGGCGACCGGTACGGCGATCACCATGGCGATCAGCGCGCTGACGATGGTGCCGAACGCGAGGACGGCGATGCCGAAGACCGGCTTGGGCGCGTCCGGGTTCCACTCGAAGGTGGTGAGGAAGTTGCCCTCGTCCTTGGACAGCGCGATGCCCGAGCGGTAGGCGAGGAAGCCTGCGATCGCGGCCATGATGACCAGCAGCAGGATGCCCGACCCTCGGGAGAGGTTGAAGAAGATGCTGTCGCCGAGCCGGCTGTCGCTCCGGCTCCGGCGGGCCCTGCCCCGTGCGGCGGCAGGGGGGGATGAAGTCATGATCGTCTACTCCGGTCTGACGGTGCTGCCCCCGTGGGGGACGGCACCTGGCGGCGGTGCCCCGGACGTGTGGTGCTCGTGGTGTGGTGCTTCCGGCGGGGCGGCCCGTCCCCCCTATGAGGGCCGCCCCGCCGGTGGTGCGGGGGTCAGGCCAGGGTCGGGATGACGGCCTGGACCTTGGAGGAGAGCTCCTTCGGCAGCGGGACGTAGCCCTTGGCGCCGATGGCCTGCTGGCCGGCGTCGCTGACGGTGTAGGTCAGGAAGGACTTCAGGGTGTCGAGGCTCTCGGCCTTGTTGCCCTTGTCGCAGACGATCTCGTAGGTGACCAGGACGATCGGGTAGGCGCCCTCGTCCTTGGTCGCGTAGTCGAGGCTCAGGGCCAGGTCGCTGCCGGTGCCGGCGATCTTCGCCTTGGAGAAGGTGGTGGCGGCGTTCTCGGCGGTCGCGTCGACCGGCTTGGAGGCGCCGGTGTTGATGGCGGCGCTCTTCAGGCTGTTGGTCTGGGCGTAGGAGAGCTCGACGTAGCTGATCGAGTTCTTGACCTGCTTGACCTGCGCGGAGACGCCGGCCGAGCCGTTGGCGGACTGGCCGCCCTTGCCCGCCCAGGTCTTGCTGGCCGGGTAGGTCCAGGCGCCGCCGGAGGCCTTGGCCAGGTAGCCGGTCAGGTTGGCGGTGGTGCCCGAGTCGTCCGAGCGGTGGATGGCCTGGATCGGCGCGTCCGGCAGGGTGACGCCCGGGTTCAGCGCGGCGATCGCCGGGTCGTTCCACTTGGTGATCTGCGAGTCGAAGATCTTCGCGATGGTCGGGCCGTCGAGGACGAGCTTGTCGACGTTCTCGACGTTGAAGACGACCGAGATCAGGCCGCCGACCATCGGCAGGTTGATGCCCTGGCCGCCGGTGCAGACCTGCTTCGAGGCGTCGACCTCGGCGGGCTTGAGGGCCGAGTCGGAGCCGGCGAAGGCGACCTTGCCCTGGTTGAACTGCTGCACGCCAGCGCCGGAGCCGCCGCCGCCGTAGGTGATGGTCGAGCCGGAGCAGGCGGAGCCGAAGGCGGCCTTCCAGACGTCGATCGCGTTGGTCTGGGCGGTCGAACCCGCACCCAGCAGCTGCCCGCCCTTGCCGCAGGCGATCTGGGCGGCGGGGGCCGCACCGGAGGCCGCGGCGCTGCTGCCCGAGCTGCTGGTCGAGTTGTCGTCCGTACCGCAGGCCGCGAGCGACAGCGTGCCGACGAGCGCCATGGCACCGATGGCGAGGGCCTTGGAGCCGTTCCGCTGGAGCTTCACTGGGTGTCCCTTTCTGAGGCAAACCCTGCGTCCTGACGAGCTCGTCGATGGCTCGATCAGCGCGGGTTTCGCTGTGGTCCGGGGCCCGTTCGGCCCTCCGGTGGTCCCGAAGGTAGGCCGGGCAGGTGACGCGTCAGGCGGTCGCAAATGAACGGATGGTGAACCTCGAACGGCTGGCGGGAAACCGAGGTCGGTAGTAACGGTTGCGTCACGGTGAGGGCGCGGTGAGATCACCCGGGACGGCCCCGCCGGGGCACTGCTGACCTGCGGCGGAACACGGCCGCGGGGTGCGCCGGGCAGCGCCCGTTCAGGCCCGTGCGCCGCCCAGCAGGACGAGCAGCGCGTCCACCAGGGCACGGTCCCGGACGTGCGTGAGACGGGCCTTCGCCTTCTTCGGGGGAAGCCATTCCAGCCGGTCGACCTCGCGCCCGGGGGTGAACGCACCACCGGTCGGCACCGCAGCCCAGTAGCGCACCTCCTTGGGCCGGCCGTCGACCAGGTAGTGCTGCGCGGGCAGCTCCTGGCCCAGGACGCAGTGCATCCCGGTCTCCTCGCGCAGCTCGCGCAGCGCCGCCGCCTGCCAGCCCTCGCCGGGTTCGAGCTTGCCCTTGGGCAGGCTCCAGTCGTCGTACTTCGGCCGGTGGATCACGGCGATCCTCGGCTTCTTCAGGCCCCGGCCGTCCTTCTTCGGCCCGCCGGGCACCCAGAGCACCCCGCCGGCGGCCAGCACGGTCGGCCCGTAGCCGGGCACGGCGGCCCGCATGGCGGGGGCGCCGCCGCGCCGGGACCGCCCGGCGAGCCGGACGCGGAAGGGATTGGCAGCGCGGTGCTGCGCTGCGGTCAGACGGTCGCCCATTCGTGCCATCCGTGGTGCGGGAGCTTCGGCCACTGGTGGCCGAAGGCGTACCGGGCCGCCTCCACCTCCAGTCGCTGATCAGCATGCACCACGCCGAGCACGTACGCGGTCGCCGGCGTGATCCGCGGCGTACGGGCCGCGGTGGAGGCGGTGGCGGCGGCGTCCGAGGCGTCCCGGTGGCGGTCGAGCACCGCGTCCAGCCGGTCCAGCTCGACGGTCGGCGCCCCGCACACCTCCAGCGCGTAGCGGGCCCGCTTCGCCAGCACCCGGACGCGGTGCCAGGGCTCGTCGTCCGCCGCCAGCAGCGCGTCGGCGTCGGAGGGGGAGGCGCTGCGGGCCGCGGGCAGCACCGCGAGCCGGTGCAGGCCGTCACCGCCGTACGGCTCCGCCGCGCGGGCCAGCGGCAGCCGCTCGGCCGCCGCGGCGAGTGCGCCGAGCGCCCCGGCGGCGTGCTGCACCAGTGCGCCGCCGCCCCGCCCGGCCACCTCGTCCAGCAGCGGCACCTCGCCGCTCAGCAGCGTCATCCGGTCGGCCAGCGCGTGCAGCCGCGCCGTCCGCAGTTCCTGCAGCAGCGCGGTGTGCGTCCTCGTCCGGGCGAGGGTGAGCTGCCGCTCCAGCAGCGCACGGGCCTTGGGCGCGCCGGCGTGCCCGGCCAGCATGCCGGGCGACTCGGAGCCGGTGTCGCTCAGCGAGTCCAGCGCGGCGAGCAGCCGGGCCGACCGGCGGCGGTAGCCGGGCTCCCGGCCGAGCAGGTCGAGCAGCCAGGCCAGCTCCGTCCGCAGCTCACCGGTCCAGCCGGGTTCGAAGGCGGCGCCGAAGGTGTGCAGGGCACCGCCGATCCGCCGGACGGCGCGCAGGAGGTCGTCCGCGCCCGCCGCCGAGGCCGGGAGCGAGCCCGGTCTCGACCCGGCCTCGCCCACCGCCTGCGGCAGGGCGCGCAGGAACGCGCCGGCCTGGGTGGTGAGGTAGCCGGAGAGGACTTCCCCCGCGGACGCGCTCGGCGCCGCCGGGGCCGTCATCGGCGAATCGGTCATGACAAGGACTCCCCCATGTGGTCGTCCCGGGCCGCCGCGGCCGCCGTCCCGGCCACCGCCGGAACCGGGGGCGCGGGCGGCGGCCCGGGCAGTGGTCAGCGGCCCGCGGTCGCGTTCCGGTGGCGCTTGCGCGAGGCGATGAACAGGTCCTGGACGTGCTGCAGCGGCCTGCCCTCGGCGTCGGTCGAGTGCCGCGTCCAGCTCCCGTCGGCACCGAGGTGCCAGGACTCGGTCTCGTCGGAGACCCCGAGGTCGAGCAGCCCGGACAGCTCCGCCCGGTGCGCCGGGTCGGAGACCCGCACCAGCGCCTCGATCCGGCGGTCCAGGTTGCGGTGCATCATGTCCGCGCTGCCGAACCACACCTCGGGCTCGCCGCCGTTGCCGAACACGAAGATCCGCGAGTGCTCCAGGAACCGGCCGAGCACGCTGCGCACCCGGACGTTCTCGCTCAGCCCGGCGACGCCGGGGCGGATCGCGCAGATGCCGCGCACCCACACCTCCACCGGCACGCCGGCCTGCGAGGCCCGGTACAGCGCGTCGATCACCGCCTCGTCGACGATCGAGTTGACCTTGATCTTCACGTACGCCGGACGGCCGGCCCGGTGGTGCGCGATCTCCCCGTGGATCCGCGAGACCAGGCCGTCCCGCAGCCCGCGCGGCGCGGTCAGCAGGCGCCGGTAGGACTCGCGGCGCGAGTACCCGGACAGCCGGTTGAAGAGGTCCGAGAGGTCCGCGCCGACCTGCGGGTCCGCGGTCAGCAGACCGAGGTCCTCGTAGAGCCGGGCGGTCTTCGGGTGGTAGTTGCCGGTGCCGACGTGCGCGTAGCGGCGGAGCGTCTCGCCCTCCTGCCGGACCACCAGGGACAGCTTGCAGTGCGTCTTCAGCCCGATCAGGCCGTACACCACGTGGCAGCCGGACTCCTCCAGCTTGCGGGCCCACTTGATGTTGGCCTGCTCGTCGAAGCGGGCCTTGATCTCCACCAGGACGAGGACCTGCTTGCCGGACTCGGCCGCGTCGATCAGCGCGTCGACGATCGGCGAGTCACCGGAGGTCCGGTACAGCGTCTGCTTGATCGCCAGCACGTGCGGGTCGGCCGCGGCCTGCTCCAGGAAGGCCTGCACCGAGGTGGAGAAGCTGTCGTACGGGTGGTGCAGCAGCACGTCCCGCTCGCGCATCGCGGCGAAGATGTCCGGCTGGGACGCCGACTCCACGTCGGTCAGCCCGCGCGCGGTGCCCGCGACGAACTTCGGGTACTTCAGCTCCGGCCGGTCCAGGTCGGAGATGCCGAACAGCCCGGTCAGGTCGAGCGGCCCGGGCAGCGGGAACACCTCGGATTCGCTGACGTTCAGCTCGCGCACCAGCAGGTCGAGGATGTACGGGTCGATCGACTCCTCGACCTCCAGGCGGACGGGCGGGCCGAAGCGCCGCCGCATGAGCTCCTTCTCCAGCGCCTTGAGGATGTTCTCGGCGTCGTCCTCCTCGACCTCCAGGTCCTCGTTGCGGGTCACCCGGAAGGCGTGGTGGGCGAGCACCTCCATGCCCGGGAAGAGCTCCTCCAGGTGCGCCCCCATCACGTCCTCCAGCGGAACGTACCGCTGCGGCGACGCCTCCAGGAAGCGGGACAGCGACTGCGGCACCTTCACCCGGGCGAAGTGCTTGTGCCCGGAGACCGGGTTCCGCACCACGACGGCCAGGTTCAGGCTGAGGCCGGATATGTACGGGAAGGGGTGCGCCGGGTCCACGGCCAGCGGCGTCAGCACCGGGAAGATCTGCTGGCGGAAGAGCGTGTGCAGCCGGGCCTGCTCCTTCTCCAGGAGCTCGGGCCAGCGGACCACCTCGATGCCCTCGGCGGCCAGGTCGGGCAGCACCTCGTGCTGGAAGGACGCCGCGTGGCGGGCCATCAGCTCGCGCGCGCGCCGCCAGATCAGGTCCAGCACCTCGCGCGGCTGCAGTCCGGAGGCGCTCCTGGTGGCCACACCGGTGGCGATCCGGCGCTTGAGGCCGGCGACCCGGACCATGAAGAACTCGTCCAGGTTGCTGGCGAAGATCGCGAGGAACTTGGCCCGCTCCAGCAGCGGGATGTCCGGGTCCTCGGCGAGTTCCAGCACCCGCTCGTTGAACGCCAGCCAGCTCCGCTCGCGGTCGAGGAATCGTCCCTCCGGGAGGGCACCGAACTCGGTCTCGACGTCGGCGAGCGCGGAGTGCACCCCGCCCGTGGAGCTGGCCGTCGCCGACCGGGGCGCGATCCGGGCGGTCGCCGGCTCGTCGTTCACCGGCACGCCGAGGCCGTTGGTGATCGCGCTCGGCAGCGCGGCCGGGACGGCCGGTGCGGGCTCCGCCGCGGCCGCCCGGGCCGCGGCGGTCCGCGGACGGGTCTCGCCCGCCGTCGTGGACCTGCCGGCCGCCTTGGGGACGCGGGCGCGGCTCTTGGACGCCTGCTTGGCTGCCTGCTTGGAGCCCGCACCGGAGGCGGGGCCGGGGGCCGCACCGGACGAGGCGGAGACGGGGCCAGGGATGGTCATCGGTGCCAGCTCCTCATGCAGGGCGAAGTCCCGGGCGCACGTACCGCGGTCGTCAGCCGTGCTCGCGGCGGCGTACGTGTGCATGGCGTACGCAGCGTCCTCGTCCCGCCACTCCGGTGCCCACCCGCCGGGAGCGGCCGAGCGGAGCCGAGCCGGTCGGCGGGCGGAGCGCGGACGAGGCACTACGGGCGTCATCCTGTGATCTTCGCGGCGTCAATTGAATCCACGGTAAACACCGGATGGCCAGGAGGAAAGCTGAGTCGGTCACCCCTGTGGGCCGGAACCACCGGCCGGGCCGGCCTCCTGGACGCGGTACATCAGGTCCACCTCGTGGACGGTGAAGCCCAACCGTTCATATACCCGCACCGCCGCCGGATTGTCAGCGTCCACATAAAGAAGGACGGCCGGCACCCCGCGGTCCCGGATCAGGTGACGCAGGCCCGCCGCGGTGAGCGCCCGGCCGAGGCCGCTGCCCTGCTCGCCCGGGGCCACCCCGACCACGTACACCTCGCCCAGGCCGTCGGGGTGCACCTTCGTCCAGTGGAAGCCGACCGGCTCGCCGTCACGGACGGCGAGGAAGAAGCCGGCCGGATCGAACCAGGGCTCGGCGAGCCGGTCCGCGAGGTCCACCTCCGTCCAGGCGCCCTGTTCGGGGTGGTGTGCGAAGGCCAGCGCGTTCAGCGCCAGCCAGGCCCGGTCGTCCTCACCCGGACGGAAGGTGCGGAGCTCCACGCCCTCCGGGAGCACCGGCTCGGGCACTTCCTGTCCGGCGGGCCGGCGCATCTGCCGCAGCTCCCGGACGAGCTCGCCGCCGAACCGCTCCGCCAGCCGGGCCGCACCGGGGTGGCCCCCGTGCGCCCAGCAGTCCACCGCCTTGGCCGGTGCGAGCTCCGCGAGGACCGCCTCGGCCAGCCGGCCGCCGAGTCCGCGGCGCCGCAGCTCGGGGTGGACGGCCAGCTCCGCCGTCGCCGAACTCCCGTCGCCGGCGACCTCCAGCTGCGCGTACCCCGCCGGACGGCCGTTCAGCGTCTGCAGCAGGTGCCGCACGCCCGGACGACCCGCGTTCACCCGGAGCCGCAGCCGGCCCGCCTCCGAGACCGCCTCCCGGCCGTCGTCGACGGAGGCCGCCGTCAGCACGGACTTCGCAAGGAAGAGATCCTCGGCGGTCAGCTCGGACATGACACGGATGCTCTCGCCGGAGGGCGGCGTCGTGGTGGTCTCCATAGGGCGACCCTACGTCGCCGTCGCACACCGGCCGTGCCGAACCCGGAAATGCGAGAAGCCCCGCCCGGGGTCCCCGGGCGGGGCTTCTCAGAAGAATTGTTCGGCGGCGTCCTACTCTCCCACAGGGTCCCCCCTGCAGTACCATCGGCGCTACGAGGCTTAGCTTCCGGGTTC